>NZ_LMMK01000012.1:772091-772264 GCF_001422795.1 Methylobacterium sp. Leaf88
CACCACGTCGCCGATGCGCGCCACGGCCGTGTTGAGCTGCTGGACCAGCTCAGCCGTCTCGGCGGCCTCTCGAACCGCGCTCTGCGCCATCGTGGCGGACGTGCTGACCTGGCGGCCGATCTCCTGCACCGAGGAGCCGAGCTCCTCGGCCGCGGCCGCCACGGTGTTGACGT
>NZ_LMMK01000012.1:772372-781193 GCF_001422795.1 Methylobacterium sp. Leaf88
TGGACCGTGTCCTCCTCCAGGGCCCGCATTCTGATCAGACCGTCCTTGAACACCTGGACGGCGTCCGCGATGGTGCCGATCTCGGTCCGGGCGCCCTGGTGCGGGATGGTCACGGAGAGGTCGCCGCCCGCCAGCGCCTGCATGGGCCGGACCACGGCGCGAATGCCGTGCGTGACGCCGTGGATGATGAGCGTTGCAGAGACGGTGGAGATGAGGAGACACAGTGCTATGGCGATGAGCCCCCAGGTATGGGTCGTCTCGAAGACGGTCTTGCTCTCGGCCTGAGCTGCACTGGCGCCCTCGTTGTTCATGGCAACGAGCTTGTCGAGGGCTGCGGAGGCTGCACGGCGGGGGATGATGCCCTGACTTTCATAGAGCGCGTAGGCTTGAGCCTTCTGACCGGCACGCGAGAGCTGAAGAATGGACTGGCGCACGCCCTCGAAATTCCGGGCTTCACGCGTGAACGTCTCGTAGAGCGCACGCTCGTCAGACGTGTCGATCATCGGCTCGAAAGCGGACTTCTTCTCGTCGAGCTTTTTGCCAAAGCGCTCCATGTCGGTCTCGATGCGTGCGACGAGTGCCGGGTCGACGGCTTGCGTGTGACGCAGGACGAGAGCGCTGGTCCGTGCAGTGAGCGTATCAATCTCGCCGAGGAGGCGCATGCTCGGCAGCCAGTTGGTTTCGATGTTGAGCGCCTGCTGCCGCATGCGGTGCGTGCCAATCACCCCCAGCAATCCTAACCCGACAGCAAGCAGTGTCAGCAGCGAGAAAGCGGCGATCAGCTTGGCGCGGATAGACAGATTTCTGACAGACACGATGAGTTCCCGGCGCTACCGAGCGGTGAGGTCCGATGCAGTGGCGGCGCATCATTACGGGAAAGTGTTAAGCGGATACTCTCTGGTGTCCCAAATACCAGCCAGCGCCTTCAGCCTCGACACGCGGGAAGGCGCACTTTCGCTGGCCGATCTTGCTTTCGTCTGAATCCGGCATCCGCCTGAGGACACCGCAGCGCATCGGGATAGACACCACAACGTGAAAGCATAAGAGCTCTAGCCCATTGCCTACAACAAATAAAATTGCTGCGGACCATGTAATGGCAATTATTCATAACCTTAGATTTTCAATAAATTCATATGCGACCATAGTCCGTCATTTTTACGACGAGATCTCCAAAGTGTATCAATTCGTTTCGATGGCGCGACCCTTCTCATGGAGAGCCATGACCGCAACTTTTAAGCTGTTTGGCAAGATGTCGTGTAAATCCACCGGAAACACCCGATTCAGCGTTCCACAAAGACCGAATATTTTCAGTTCCGCCCGTGCCGGAACGCCCGCACGGGACTGGTTGCAGGACCACATATCCATCTGACTAAGAACCACTCCAACCATGCACTGGAATAGTTGATTGAAAATAATTAAACGCAGACAAGCATGATCTGTAAAATTTAAGGATATCTCCAAAGGGCGACGCGGCGCCTGCTCCCCAATTCTAGGATTGCTCGCTCGAAACGCTTCCAACGGCATTGCAATTCTTGCACGAGAAACCACCGGATCGGCGACAACGCGGCCGATGGGACCCATGTCTTCATTCGGGCTGGGCAGGGGCGGGAACCGGTCGCTTTCCAAAGGACCCCGGTCGTGACACTCACACCCCATGAGCAGCTTGAACACACTGATCGGGACGGTCGCCCTCCGACGTCCATCAACAATCACCGACTACGGTGTCACGCTGCTGCTGGTGGGCGCCATGACGTTCATTCGGTTCCTGGCTCCAGCCTATGTCGCCCCGTTCCTCCTGTACATTCCGGTCCTCCTGGTCGTGAGCTTGGCTTTCGGCTGGCGCGCAGGAGCGCTGGCACTGTTCTTATCGACCCTGATTGCCACGTGGTTCTACACGCGGGATGGAGTCCTCGGAGGCGTGGATGTCGCCCTGCTGGGGCAATACCTCCTAGTCGGCGCGACCATGGTGTGGATCTGCCATGCCCTGCGACGGTCCGTGGCGCAGAACGAAGCCACGCTGGAGCGGCTCAACACTGCGAACCACGTTCTCGTCGACAGAGAGGCGGCGTTGACCAGCGCCAATGCCGCCGCAGAAGCCGCCAAGGAGGCGGCCGAGCTGGCCAACACGGCGAAGAGCGATTTCCTGGCGAACATGAGCCATGAACTCCGCACCCCTCTGTCCGCCATCATCGGCTACAGCGAGATGATGGGAGAGGAGATCTCCGATGGCTGCGCGGCGTCGGACCTCGTGGCGGATATCGGCAAGGTCGAGCGCAACGCCCGTCACCTGCTTGGGCTCATCAACGACGTGCTGGACCTCTCCAAGGTCGAGAGCGGCAAGATGGAGGTCTACGCCGAGGATTTCGCGGTGGGGGACATGCTGCGCGACGTTGCGGGTTCGGTCGCGACGCTGGTCAACAAGAAGGGCAACGCCCTGGAGACGAAGCTCGCGCCTGGGCTGGGCCGAATGCATTCCGACCTGACCAAGACCCGGCAGGTGCTCTTCAACTTCCTGAGCAACGCGGCCAAGTTCACGGAAAGCGGGACCATCACCCTGGCGGCCTCCCGCATGACCGACGCCTCGGGGGTCGACCGGCTTTCGTTCTCGGTCTCGGATTCCGGGATCGGGATGACGGCCGAACAGGTGTCGCGCCTGTTCCGGCGTTTCGAGCAGGCCGATGCGTCCACGACGCGCAACTTCGGGGGGACCGGGCTTGGCCTCTCGCTGACCCGTGCCTTCGCCGACATGCTCGCGGGAACCATCACGGTGTCCAGCGTCCCCGGCCGGGGCAGCACCTTTACCTTCACCGTGCCGGCAACGTTCGTTCCTCCGGTCGACGCGCAAGCCTTGCCCGATCCGAACGTCATCGCCGCCGACGTGGCGGAAGGCGATGTCATCCTCGTCATCGACGACGATAGCGACCAGCTCGCCCTCACCACGCGGTTCCTGCATCGCGAGGGATTTAAGGTCCAGACGGCCACGAACGGCAGGAGCGGGCTCGAGATCGCCCGACGGTTGCGGCCACGGGCCATCCTGTTGGACGTGATGATGCCGGGCGTGGACGGTTGGTCGGTGCTGAGCCAGATCAAGGCGGACGAAATGCTGGCGCAGATCCCGGTCGTGATGGTGACGTCCGTCGACCAGCGCAATCTCGCGGCCTCCCTCGGCGCTTCGGACTACATGCTGAAGCCGGTCGACTGGACGCGGTTCGGCAAGATCGTGAACCAGTTCAGGCTGGCGGAGCCGGACCGGCGCGGCACCGTGCTTCTGGTCGAGGACGAGGCCGTCACGCGCATGGCGATGCGCGCCAGCCTTGAGGACGAAGGCTGGTCGGTCTTGGAGGCCTCGAATGGTAAGGAGGGCCTGCAGCAGGCGACGGAGACCAGGCCGGACGTCGTGATCGTCGACCTGAACATGCCGATCATGGACGGCTTCGGCTTCCTGCAAGGCGTTCGCGCCATTCCCGGCTGCTCGGATATCCCGGTGATCGTCCTGACAGGGCGAGAATTCTCGGCGGATGACCGGAGCAAGCTTCGCGGCGCGAGTCAGATCCTCAATCGCGGCGACTTCGCCTCGGCAAGTTTGGCCGAAAGGCTGATCGGTCTCAGAACCTGAGAAGGGTTGGAGCCGGCTCGGCGTCCACTCTGGAGCTTTGGTTCTGCGAGCCGGGACCGCGGGGTTAGAATGGCGGCGGCCATAGGCCGCCGGAAAGCGAGATCCGGAAGGTGCCGGGCGCGGGTGGGCGGTCACCCAAGGAGGCGTGCGGCTGGAGGTGGTTGGAGGCGCTCTGCCGGATCCCGATGAGGATCTGCGCCGCCTTCAGCGGTTAGACGATCTCTTGGCGGAGGCACTCGTCTATGGATTTGCCATCGAAGCTCGCACAGTCGGCGGCCTCCCGTGGCGAGCCTGGGCCAATGCTTAGCTCAGGCATACCAGCGCCGACGCTGATGCTCGGACTGAGCGTGCCTCCTGCGACTGCGTTCGGAGAGGGCCGTGAGGTTCTTCGTGGCGGTGTACGCCGTGTCCTGATTCGGTGCCCGGCGGCCAGGACGAGGCGGGGGGCAGAACCTGCCCGAGGATATCGTCCGCGTCGATTGTGAGGCTGATGAAGCGCCCTGCCCCACCGGGATCGAGGACGCGCTGTCGCATTTGGCAGTGGCAGACTGCCGGAGGCTGGACGACTTAAAATTGCTTTGTTTTCTTCATTCGAGGGCTAGCGTCACTTAAACCAGAAATTGCAGGACTGGATCACACTACGGCGGACCTGACATTTTCGTATAGTGCCTGTATTTCACTATCTTGTATTGATCAATATTATTGGTTTTATCTTGACGTATCCAGCTGCTCGGATGGCGTCGTATAAAGGTCTCGTTAGGAAATCCGTGAAAACATAACATCGATCAATAACCGTTGTGCATGACGGATGCCTTCTCATGCGTTTTGAATACAATTTCCAAGCGTGGATTGGGCGTGCATTGCGTGCTCAAGCAGGAAGCGCTGCTGTTGAATTCGCCCTGGTCGTCCCCGCCCTCTTGGCGCTCTTTGCGGGTATCGTGGCATTCGGGATCTATCTCGGGGCCTCGCACAACCTGAAGCATATCGCGTCGGAGGCGGCCCGGGCTTCGATCGCCGGCGTGAGCGATCAGGAGCGCGCCGCTCTCGCCCGGCAGAGAGTGGCGGCGGCCCTGACGGAGGGGGCCATGTTCAAGCCCGGCACCGTAATGGTGACGGTTGGCCCGAACGCCCAGGATGCTTCCCTCTTCACCGTGACCCTGACGTTCGATGCGAAGTCGCTCGGGTTCTCGGGGCTCTCCGGCTTGATCCCACTCCCGCCAGACCTCATCCAGAGCACGGTCAGCGTGCGCCGGGGCGGCCTGTGATCGGCCGTTTCGCGCCCGACGCGCGTGGGGCTGTCGCGGTCTTCACCGCGCTGGCCTTCACCACACTCCTCGCGGCGACGGCCGTTGGGGTGGATTACGGCTCCATGGTCGTCGCCCGGCGCAAGGCGCAAGGGGCGGTCGACCTGGCCGCCACCCTGGCGGCCTCCGATCCGCAGCGGGCCGACCTGCTGGCGCGCCAATCGCTCGCCGACAATGGCTTCGGGGCCGCTGCGGTGATCACGGTCCAGCCGGGTGTGTATGTGGGCGATTCCAAGGTTCCAGTGGCGGATCGCTTCGTCGCCAATGCCGCCTCGCCCAGTGCCGTCCGGGTCGATCTTCGGACGCAGACGCCGACCTTCTTCGCTCCGGCTCTCGGCTTCAAGCGCGACGTGCAGATCGATGTGCGTGGGACCGCCGCCTCGGCGCGGTTCGCCTCCTTCAGCATCGGCTCCGGGCTGCTTCGTCTGGATGCCGGGGTGCTCAACGGCGTTCTCGGCGCGTTGCTGGGGAAGCCGCTCAACCTGTCGGTCGGGGATTACGAGGCGCTGGCGGCGGCCCAGGTCGACGGCTTCCGCGTGCTCGATACCCTCCAGCCCGGCCTCAATCTCAAAGTCGACAACTACAACGACGTCGTCACCGCGAATGCGACGCTGGGACAGGTGCTCTCGGCGCTCCAGTCGGTCGCGGCCACGACCGCAGGCAACGCTGCGGCAGCAGCCGCCCTCGGGCAGTTGAACAACGTCGTTCGAGGTGCCGGCGGATCCGTCCGCCTCGGGCGAATCATCGATCTCGGAGATGCCGCGAACCTCGCGCCGAGTACAGGGGTCAAGGGTCCATCGATCGGCCTGATGGATACCCTGTCGGCCGCCATCCTGGTGGCGAACGGCGATCGCCAGGTCTCCGCGGATCTCGGCGCGAGCATACCGGGCTTGCTGCGGACCCAGGTCACGCTGGGGATCGGCGAGAAGCGCCAGAGCTCCGGCTACGTCCAGCCCGGCAGTTCGAAGGCCACGGTGCAGACGGCGCAGACCCGCCTCCTCATCGAGGCCAGCCTGGCCCTGCCGCTCAATCTCGGCCTCCTCCAACTGCCTCTCTACGTGCAGGTCGCCAAGGCGCAGGGGCGGCTGCGCTCGGTGACCTGCCCCTGGTCGGACCGGCAGAGCCGACAGGTCGTCCTGGAAGCCCAGACCGGCGTCGCAGACCTCGCGGTGGCCGACATCCCCAAGGCGCTCCTCGACCCCAATGCGCGCGTGCCCGACCTCAATCAGCCGGCGACGCTCCTGCGGGTCGCTCCCGCCCTGACGGTGACCGGCCAGAGCCGCGTCACGGTCGGAAATGCCTACACGCAGCTCGTAACGTTCAGTGACGACGACATCACCCGCCACACCGTCCGGACAGTGTCCTCAGGCGGGTCCTTCCAATCCCTCACCGGCCGTCTGATCAACGATCTCGACCTTCAGGTGAACGGTCTCGGCGTCCTGGCGCCCGGGGTGATCAAGAGCACGGTCGCCACGGGTCTCGCGGCGGTGACGCCCGCGCTGGACAAGGTCTTGGACAACACGCTCCGGGTCCTCGGCATCCGCCTGGGCTACGCCGACCTCACCGTGGAAGGCACACGCTGCGACCAGGCCGTGCTCGTCCAGTGAGTGTCCCGCTCGTCTTAGGCTGTCAAAACCTGACGCAAAAGATCATGGATTACGACCTGTTGGAGACATACAGAGTCTCGGCGGATCTTCGTGATCGTTCGCTCGAATTCAGTGCAGAGATTTTTGCGGCCGAAATTCGGGGAGCTGTGCGCGCCAGCGATAGCCTTGGTGCTATCGAGCGTCCCAGGGGACTTGCTGAAGCCGCGGCATCGTTCTTCGCGTCTGAAAGAGCGGGCGACTCGTGGACCTCATCCTGCCCCCACGGGTGATCCACCCACTCGTCCGCGTCCGGACCGGTGTTCGCAACGGTCGGATCGCCGCCGCCGACGCTTGCCCCATTCGGCGTCGCACGGGTCCAGGCATGTCCGATGGTGAGGATGCTGGTCCTATGAATCAGGGGGCAAGCGCAGCGTTCGACGCCACGATCACGATGGTCGAGGCGGAGGACGCGTTTGCGGACAGGCCTGTTCGGCTCCCTTCCTCGATGGGAGAACGTTGCCGAACCTGCGGATCATCCGATGCCGGGCGGTCAGAACGCCAGCTTCATTCCCGCGATGATGGTACGGGGCGCTCCGGCGAACACCGACCCCGTGGTTCCTGCGAGGACGCTCGCACCGTTCTGTAGGCCCGTGGTCGCGCTGATGGAATTCGCGAGGTTCTGCGCCGAAGCGACGTAGACGGTATCGAAGACGTTGCGCACCTCGGCATAGGCGGTGAAGCGCTTGGCATAGCCGCTCGTGAGCTCCGTGGCGTAATGGATGTTGGCGTTGACGATCGTATAGCCCGGCGCCCTGAGTTGGTTGGCGTTGTCGATGAAGAAGTCGTCTTGGAACACGGTCTCGACGAATGCTCCGAGGCCGGCGAGCGGTCCGGCCGGGACATCGTATCCGATGCGGGCGAGCAATTGGTTGGCCGGGACACCGGGGATCGTTTTGCCGGAGCGGTCGAATTGGCGGCTGAGAGATCCGGCGCTCAGCCGTTCGACGTAGCGCGTGTAGATCTGGTCGTCGAACGTGTAGGCGGCGACCGCGCGCCACCCGGGTGCGAACGCCCAATCGGCCGCCACTTCGATGCCGCGATGCTCGGAGGCCGGCGCGTTGAAGGTGTAGCTCATCAGGCCGGCGCCGGGAGATTGCGACACGAGCTCGTTCCGGAAGAACTCGTAGAAGCCGGTCACGCTGAGGCGCAGGGTCTCGCTCGGGCTCCAGTCGACGCCAAGGTCGAAGCCGAGGTTTTCCTGCGTGCGAAGTTGGATGTTGTTGCCGGGGAGGCCGGCTGCGGTGATGAAGAGATTGCTCGCGGCCGGGGTCGTGTAGCCGGTCGCGACCCGGCCCCGAACCGCCCATTCCGGGGTCGGCCGATAGACAAGGGCGAGTTCGGGCGCGACGTTGAGGAAGCTGCGGTTGGCATCGGCGACGGTCGTGGTCACGCCTGAGGCCGAATAGGCGTAGGCGACGTTGCGTCCCGTGATCGCGGTGTTCTCCGCGCTGACGCCGACGACGCCGGTCCATTGGTCGGAGAGCGCCACCTCGGTACGGGCCCGCCCGCCGAGGTTGGACTGGACGGCCTCTTGGTTCCCGATGAGCGCGCCGAGCAGCGGACCACCGCCGGGCGCGCGATTGAAGGTCGTGATGTGGTTGTCGATGGTGTTGTAGGCCAGTGCCACGTAGCCCACCGCGGGCAGCCCGAACAGATCGTAGCGCCGGGTCAGGTCGGTGAGGAAGTTCCAGGATGGATAGGAGCCGCGCGAGGAGGTCGTATAGAAGGGCTGGTTGAAGTTGCGCTCGTCGAAGCCGAGCTGAGTGCGCCAGGTTGTCTGCGCGTCGATGTCGTGCTCCCAGCGCACGGCGACGATGGTGCGCCGGTCGTCGCGCCCGAACCCTGCCTCATCGGCGGGGACGCCCACCGTCCGGCCGAAGGCCCCGTTGGCGAACAGGTTCGTCAGGGTACACCCCGGCGCCGCCAGCGCCGCCGTGCCGCAACCGCGCTGGTAGGGATTGATCTGATACTGGTTCAGGGAGGACCGGGCCGGCAGATTCGCACTGAGCGTGTTGTTGATCACCTTCAGGGTGAAGCGGTTGTCCGGCGTCGGCGTGTAGCTGGCCAGCAGGTTGACCGTCTGCGTGTCGTAGGAACCGTGATCCTGGTAGCCGTTGGCACGGACATCGCTCGCGAACAGGCTGATCTCGACGGGGCCGCTGATGCCGCCGACCGTGAAGTAATTGCTGAGGTAGCCGAAGCTGCCCGCATCGGTGCCGATCTCGAAGCCGTCGATCTCGCGGCCCGTCCGGGTG
>NZ_LMMK01000012.1:781263-825586 GCF_001422795.1 Methylobacterium sp. Leaf88
GAGCGCTGATTGCGGACCGCGGAACACGTCGACGCGGCCATAGGCGCGCGGATCGACGAGGTCGAAGCGTGAGGCGCCGTCCGGCTGGGTCAGGATGAAGCCGTCCTCCAGCACGACCGTATTCTTGATCACGCCGGTGGAGCGGGCATTGTTGCCGCGGATGGAGATCACCACGTCGCGCCCGCCATTGCCCTGGCGCACGGTCACGCCGGGGCTGTTGGCCAGAACCGACCCGATGCTGGTGGCCGGGCGGTTCTCGATGATGCCGTCTCGCCCGAGGCTGGTGACGACCTCGCCGACGGGGCGGTCGATGGGTGTCGGTGCGGCGGCGGCGGCGGGCGAGAGGGCAGTCCGACCCCGCCCCTGTCCGGCGCCACCGCCCTGGCCCTCGACGGAGAGCTCTTCCAGGGTCACGGCCTGACCGGCGGTCTGGGCCTGCGCCATCGCGATCGCGAGCGGGCTTGCGCCGAGAAGGATCGCCAGGGCGCGCACGGGCCGGCGGACGCTTGGGTACGGGAACATGGGGAAAGCTCGACGGATCGGGGAAGACGCTGCGCAGGCACGCTGCGGTGAGGAAGGGTGGTTCGGCGATCAGACGAGGTGAGGCGGAGCCCGGGGCTGCCCCAGGCAACGGGACGGAGGCCGTGCGCGCGTGGGAGGGGGGATCGGCCACGATACCGGATGCCAGTGCACGCTCCGTATGGCGGCCGGGCCCGATGGCAGCGTGGGGAGGGCGACCCCTGCACAGCACAACTGGCACAGGGCGCATCCCGGGTGTGCCGGGGCGGGCACCCCCACGTTCGAACGGACCTCCTCGCCCCCATCGACCGCAGGGCCGCAGAGAATGGGATTGCGCAGTGGATCGGACATCGCCGCGAGCATGCGCAGGGCCGCAGCCGGCGCAAGCGCCTGTGTCCAGAGCGCGAGCGCGATCAGGACGACGCCGAGGATGCCGCGGCGGCCGATCAGCAGGGGAAGGATGGGGTGCACGGGAACGCCGCCCGTTCCGGCTGCCTCAGGTCCTCGCCTGGGTTCGCAGCGCCTGCAGGCCGAGGTCGAGCAGCAGCATGCCGAGGATGACGAGCCCGGTCAGGGGGAACAGGGCCCCGAGGACGAAGACGATCAGGGTCACGCCGGCCGCGACACGCCGGTCGCGTGGCCACGGTGGTACGCCGAGGCGACCGGCGGGGCGCCGCTTCCACCACATCGTCGCGGCGGTCACGGCGAGCAGGATGGTCGCCAGGCAGAAGGCCAGCATCGCGAACTGATTGGCTCGACCCCAGTGCTCGCCCTTGTGGAGGCCGATGCCGTACTGAATGGCGCGGGCGACCCCGCCAAGGTCCGCGAACCGGACGTCGACCAGCGGCGTGCCGGTGTACTGGTCGAGGGAGATCATCCGCTGCCCCGTCACGTCCTTCGGGTAGGCGGCCGCGGCGTAGACGCCGGTCTCCCCCGACGGCAGGGAGACCTCGAAGCCGCGCGGCATCCCGAGGGCTTGCAGGATGTCGACGGCGCGCGCGAGCCCGATGGTGGGGGTGGCGGCCGGCTGCGAGGTCGGAAGCGGAGCGTCCTCCATGGCCCATCCGGTGGTGGTGAGCATCTCCCGCATGGGCACGGTCGACACGGGCTTGTTGGCCCAGAGGGCGCTGGGCTGCCCGACGCCGGCCGCGTTGGACCAGCTGCGCAGGTGCTGGCCCCACCAGGCCGACCAGGGCAGCCCGGTCAGGGCGAGGAAGAAGATTCCGGCCCCGGCGACCAGGCCGGTGACGGCGTGCAGGTCGCGCCACCACACGCGCCTGCGGGGTGTGCCGCGGAGGCGCACGACCCCGCCGCCCTGCTGGCGCGGCCACCAGAGATAGAGGCCCGTCAGAACCAGGATGATCGTGAACCCGGCCACGACCTCGATGAGTCCGTTGGCCACCGGTCCGAAGTAGGCGAGGCTGTGCAGGCCTCGCACCACCATCATGAACTCGTCGTCCCGGGCGACCCGGTCCAGCACCGAGCCGTCGTATGGGTTGAGGTAGACCAGGATCCTGCGGGATCCCTCGGCCATCGTCACGACCGCGGAGGCGGACGGATCGGCGGGCTCGGTCAACGAGACCGGTACGGCGGTCGGCACGGCCTCGGAGGCGTTGAACAGCAGGACGTCCACACCCACGGGCGGGCTCGCCTGCACGGCGACCCTTGTCCGGTACGCGAACAGGGTCGCGTTGACCTCGTCCTTGAACAGGTAGAGCGAGCCGGTGACCGAGAGCAGGATCAGGACGGGCAGGCAGAGCAGGCCGGCGTAGAAGTGCCAGCGCCAGACGGCGCGATAGACGGCATCCTGCATCGGGTGGGCAGAAACGACGGCGCGGAAGGCCGTCGCGTCACCCTGGAGGGACTGAGACATGGTTGGGGGTCCGGCACGGAGCGATCTGGGACAAACGGATCGATCAGGCGGTCGGCGGACCTCGGGGACTGACGGATGGATCGGGCGGCGCCCGTGCGGTTCCCGGGTCTCCGGTCCGCCAGGCGCGGAGCACCGCATCGCCGGGCGACCAGCGCACGGCGACGAAGGCGAGAACCAGAACGGGCACCATGACGGCTTGCACCAGGGTGCAGCACGAATGCCGACAGGGCAGTGCCGCGTCCGTCGGAGCGTCCGTTCCGGCGTGTTCGGCACAGATGATGGTGTTGAAGCTCAGCTGGGGCACGGGCGCCATGGAACCCAGCAACGCCTGCAGGCAAAGCGCGTAGAGGACGGTCAGGGCGATGACCGCACGGCAGAATCCCCAATCTGGCCGCCAAGCACGCATGACAGCCGCGTAAGCTGTGGTTCCACGCTTCGTCAACATGGCAAAGTCATCTCACAGACTTTCACCCGGCATGTGACCTAGAACCGCCCCGCCAGGGTCAGACGTACCGCCGTCGGCTCGACGGGGTGGAAGTGCCGGTCCGCGACGCCGTCCGCCGCCTCGCCGGGCAAACGGGAGGTGTAGAAGTAGGTGATCTGGTCGGCCTGGGCGTTGGTCAGGTTCAACACGTCGAGGGACAGGCTGATTCCGTTGTCGAAGTTGTAGCCGACCCGCCCGTTGACCAGCGCCGTCGGGCGCGAGCGCACCGAATTGTCCTCGATCAGCGGCCGCGGCCCGAAGTAGCGCAGGCGCATCGCTCCGAACCAGCCCGGCCCCTCGCCGAAGGTGAACCCGGCCGAGGCGATGGTGGTGGGCGCCTCCGGGACTCGGTTGCCGACGGGGTCGCGGTCCGCGAAGCGGGCATTCGTCACCGTCAGGTCCCCCTCCAGGGAGAGCCAGGGCGTCACCGCGTAGCGGTTGGTCCATTCGACGCCGAAGCGGCGGGTGGGACGGCTCGGCTCGGTGGTGCCGCTGTCGCCCTGGAACAGGTTCTCGGAGGCGAAGTCGAGCTGGAACAGCGTCACCGCCGTCTCCAGCCCGGCGAGGCTGCGGTTGCGCAGGCCGATCTCCGAGCCCGTCGAAGGCACGAGGAAGGGCGAGCGGCTGATGTTGAAGAGCGGGCTCGCCGGATCCACCGTGGCGGTGACGCCGCGGGCATCGTTCGAGTGGAAGCCGCCCCCGTAATTCACGAACACCTCGGTGTCGAACCAGGGTCCCAGCACGAGGCCGAGCTTCGGGTTGACGATCCCGTCCCGGGCCGTGCCGGAATTGGCCGGGGTGTCCGAGCGGACATCGGCGGAGAACCCGTCGGCGCGCACGCCGACGCTGGTGCGCAGCCAGTCGGTCCAGCGCATCCGGCTCTCGACGTAGAGGGCCGCGCTCGCCTCCAGCACCCGGTCATCGAGCACGGTCGAGCGGGTTTGCCGCGCCGTGGTGTTGAACAGGCCGACCCGGATGGCGTCGGTGCGGGTCTGGAGGCCGATCTCGTTCTCCGCGGCCAAGCCGAACAGGGTGCCCTCGACGGTGTGGCTGACCTCGCCGCCGCCGAGCACCCGGCTGTCGCGCTGGCGGAACTGATCGCCGTTCACCGGATCGTTGAGGAAGTAGGTGAAGTCGTTGAACAGGTTCATGCCGTAGCGGATGACGTAGCCGCTCGCCCGGGTGATGCCGGCGTCGCTCGTCCGGCTCCAGCGGCCCGAGAGGGAGAAACGGCCGGTGTCGCCACCGTCCGTGGGATTCAGGGAGCCGAAGCGGCCGATGATCCCCTCCGCCACGGCGCGCTCCGGGATCTGGTTGGTGGCGTTCCACTTGGCCCAGTAGGCCATGCCCGTCAGCGCGAAGCCGTCGAGGGCCGTGCCCTGGCTGTAGCGGACGACGGCGTTCAGCTTGGCGAGGCGGTCGGGCACGTCCCAGGGGCCGTCATAGGTCTGGGCCTCGCCGGCCACGAGCAGGTGGCCTTCGCCGAGGGGCGCGGAGGCGATGCTGAGGGCGCGCTTGTAGCCGAAGCTGCCGAGCGACGTCAGCGCGAGGTTGCGCGCGACCGTGTCGAGATAGTCGATCCGCACCGAGCCGGCAGAGGCGAAGTCGCCGTCGCGGACGAAGTAGGGTCCCTTGTGGAATTCGACCGCGCCGACGAGTTCCGGGATCAGGAAATTCAGGTCGGCATAGCCCTGGCCGTGGGCGTGGGTGCGCATGTTCACCGGCATGCCGTCCACGTGAAGCGCGATGTCGGTGCCGTGGTCGAGGTTGAACCCGCGCAGGAAGAACTGGTTGGCCTTCCCCTCCCCGGAATGCTGGGTGACGATGAGGCCGGGCACGCTCTCGAGCGCCTCGCCGGGCCGGGTGATCGGCCGGCTGTTCAGTGCCGCCCCCGAGATCACGCCGGCGCTCGCCGCATCGACGCTGCGGAGGCCGCCGCCGATGCCGGTGACGCCGCCGACGAATCCCGCATGGGCGGCTGGCCCGCGGCCACCGCTGGCCGGGGCCTCGGCGGTCACGGACAATTCGGCGAGGTCCGCCTGCGCAGTCTCGGCGAACGCGTCCGGAATCCCGGCGCCGTAGGGCAGGAAACCGGCGCAGGCGCCGAGGAGCCAGGATCGGGCGGTGGGCCGTGAACGGGGAAACGAGCGAAAACGGGAGGACGACATGGGACCTCGGGCGACGTCTGTGGCACGTCACCGCGAACGAGGCCGGCCCGGATGCCGCACGGCATCCGCCCCGACACCCACCAGGACACCCCGCCCGATGCGTTTCGCGTGTGACCACGACTGACGGCAGGTCTCCTGGCTCGCGGGTCACCGCCCTCTCATCGTCTTCCCAGATGTCGAGACACCCAGTGACGTGCTGATGAGGAACTCGCCGCTTACAGTTGCGGGGGCAGCCGCGGCGTTGGAGCAAAACTCCTCACCGCGTTCCCTTTTGATCCTCCGGGGAGGAACCGTCCGACGCCAGGAAGCCCGACACGCGGTGACGGCGTCAATGGCCGCGCGGGGTTTTCGGGCCGGTGTGCCCGGCAGGCGACAGGCGTCGGGCGTCAGGGTCGGTCATCCGGTTTCCGCGCCGGCGCGCGCCGGTGGCCCGTGCCGGCTAGGACGGCGCCACCGGCCGCGAGGCCGAGGAGGATCCATTTCAGGGGAAGGCGCTCCGCGCCCTCGCTGCGCTGGGGCGCGGTCACCATGTGGCCCGGCGGAAGCTCCACGCCGGGCTTGCCGTAGGCCTGCGCGTCGGCGATCTGCTCGGCCGACACGGCCCATTCGGCGCCCATCTGCCGATCGTGCGCCATCACCGCGAGGCCGACCGCGAGGCCGACGGCCGCCGCCGCGAAGATCCTCACCGGCGTCCGCATCTCCCACGCTCCCATCTACCCCGCTTTCCAGCGGCCGATCCGGCCCGAGGGTTAGGCGATCGACCCGCCCTCCGCCAGGGACCGGGGCCGGAGAGGAAGGTCCCGATTGTCCGCATTGCGGCCTGGAACGGTTTTAACCCGGTCTTCATCGGCTCTGCAAAAAACGCATGGGACCCCTAACGGCATGACTGGCCTGCGTTTTCGCGCGATTGAGCGCACGCTGTGCATCGCGATATCGCTGAGGCGAGACTGCTCCGCTTCGCGGCCGATCGTCGGCCATGCGAGCCCTGCCCCTCAGGACCCCGTCATGGATCATCCGGTCGCGACCCCGAAGCGCTCCTCCGCGGCTGGCGGCTGGGGGGCCCTGAAAAGTTGCGGCAAGCACCTGCTGGGAAGCCGGGCACCCCTGTCGGGTGCGCGCGCCATGCTGAAGGCCAACCAGCCCGACGGCTTCGACTGTCCCGGCTGCGCCTGGGGCGATCCGGCGCACGGGTCCTCGTTCGAGTTCTGCGAGAACGGCGTGAAGGCGGTGTCCTGGGAGGCCACCGACAAGCGCACGCCGCCGAAGTTCTTCGCCAAGCACACCGTGAGCGCGCTGCGCGGCTGGACCGACTACGCCCTGGAGGGCGAGGGCCGCCTGACGCATCCGATGCGCTACGACGCGGCCAGCGACCGCTACGTCGCCACGACCTGGGACGCCGCGTTCGCGGAAATCGGCGCCACCCTGCGCGGGCTCGACCACCCGGACCAGGCCGAGTTCTACACCTCGGGCCGCGCCTCGAACGAAGCCGCCTACGTCTACCAGCTCTTCGCCCGGCACTACGGCACCAACAACTTCCCCGACTGCTCCAACATGTGCCACGAGGCCAGCGGCATCGCCCTCCAGGCGGCCATCGGCGTCGGCAAGGGTACCGTGCTGCTGGAGGATTTCGAGAAAGCCGACGCGATCTTCGTCGTCGGGCAGAACCCCGGCACCAACCATCCGCGCATGCTCGGCGACCTGCGGCGGGCGGCCCAGCGCGGCGCGAAGGTCGTGGTGTTCAATCCCGTGCGCGAGCGCGGGCTGGAGCGCTTCGCCGACCCGCAGAACACCGTGGAGATGCTGCGCGGCGCCAGCGCGCCGGTGGCGAGCCACTACTACCAGCCACGCCTCGGCGGCGACATGGCGGCGTTCCGGGGCATCGCCAAGGCGGTGTTCGCGGCCGACGATGCGGCCCTGGCCGTCGGTCAGCCGTCGCTGCTCGACCGGACCTTCCTGCGCAACCACACCGCGGACTACGAGGCCTACCGGGCCGCCGTGGACGCCACCCCCTGGGAATCCATCGAGGACCAGTCCGGCCTGGCCCGGGCCGACCTCGAGGTCGCGGCCGGGGTCTATCTAGCCGCCGACAAGGTGATCTGCACCTGGGCCATGGGCGTGACCCAGCACCGCCATTCGGTGGCCACCGTCCGGGAACTCGCCAACGTGATGCTGCTGCGCGGCCATGTCGGTCGCCCCGGTACCGGCCTGTGCCCGGTGCGCGGCCATTCCAACGTGCAGGGCGACCGCACCGTCGGCATCAACGAGAAGCCGCCGGCCGCCCTCCTCGACGCCCTGGAGCGGGAATTCGGCTTCACCGCCCCGCGCGCGCACGGCCACAACGTGCTCGCCGCCATCCGAGCCATGCTCGACGGCTCGTCGAAGGCCTTCATCGGCCTCGGGGGCAACTTCGCCCGCGCCACGCCGGACACCACCCTTGTGGCCAAGGCCCTGGCCTCCTGCGAACTCACCGTCCACATCGCGACGAAGCTCAACCACTCGCACCTCGTGCCGGGCCGCGTCGCCTACCTGCTGCCCTGCCTCGGCCGCACCGAGATCGACCGGAACGCGAAGGGCAAGACCCAGATCGTCACGGTCGAGGATTCCATGAGCATGGTCCACGGCTCGGGCGGCATCAACAAGCCGGCCTCGGCCGAGCTGCGCTCCGAGATCGGCATCATCGCCGGCATGGCGGCGGCGACGGTCGGCTCCGCGCGGGTCGACTGGGCGGCCCTCGCCGACGATTACGACCGCATCCGCGACCTGATCGAGCGTACGATCCCGGGCTTCACCGGCTACAACCTGCGCGTCCGGCGCCCGCGCGGCTTCATGCTGAAGAACCTCGCCGCCGAGCGCAGCTTCGAGACGCCCACCGGCCGGGCCAACTTCTCCGCCGATCCCCTGCCCGAGGCGACGGAGCACCAGCGGGCGAAGCGCGCGAGCGACACCTTCGTGCTCCAGACCTTCCGCAGCCACGACCAGTACAACACCACGATCTACGGCCTCGACGACCGCTACCGCGGCGTCTACGGCGAGCGCCGCGTGGTCTTCGCACACCCGGACGACCTGGCCGAGATCCGGGCCCGAACGGGCGACCGGGTCGACATCGTCGGCACCCATGACGACGGCGTGACCCGGGTGGCCGAGGATTTCCGCCTCGTGCCCTTCGACATGCCGCGCGGATCGCTCGCCGGCTACTACCCGGAGCTCAACGTCCTCGTGCCGCTCTCCACCTTCGGCGAGGGCAGCGACACGCCGACCTCGAAGTCGGTGCTGGTGCGCCTGCGCGCGCCGGCCGCCGCATGAGCGAACCGCCGGCCGACGCGGAGACCTTCCTGGCGGCCACCGACGCGGTGGTCGCCCTCCAGCCCGGACTCTCGACCCTGGAGGCCGGCATTCTCGCCGCCCTCCACCTCGACCTCGCCCGCGACAGCCGCAGCTTCGCCCGCGTCTTCGACCTGGAGCACGCCCTGGTGCTGCGCGCCGTCGAGACGCTGGCGAGCGAGGCGAGACTCCTCGCCCTGACCGACCGGAACGCGCGGACCCAGCGTACGCGCTACGTTGCCAGCCCGGCGGGGGATGCGGTGCTGGCGCAGCTGCATGGTTAGGTTGTTCGAGGATCAGCGGACCGAGGGGGCGATCACCTCGGTGCAGTCACGGGCTTCCGTCCGGATACCCGTCTCGATGAACGGCGAGTGAAGAAGCTGCGCCTTCTCCTCATCGAGCAGAATCGCACGCGGATAGGTGATATAGCCCTGCATCATCAAGGCCTCGGCACGACACTGGGCAGTTTGGCAGGCTGGTGACCGGTCCGGATGCATCAATCCGATCGTGTGCAGAAACTCATGCCCGATACCGCCGATCCAGCGGCACCTTCCCGCAATTTCAGCTCCATTCGCCCTGTCGCAGGCAGGAACAATACGCTCGCCAGACAAGCCGCGAAGGTCGTTGGCCGAGACAACGGCGACGCCACTGCCACCAGCGCCGGATTGTCCGCAGGCATGGTCAGCATCGACGTAGACCAAAAAGCGTGAGGCGGGATCGTTGAACCGGACAACGCCCATACGCGCGAGTTCATCCACCGTATTGCGATAAAATGCGCTGTAGCCGGTGTGTCGGTCGGTGCAGCGAAACCAAGCTGCGTTCTTCTCGGACCGGACGATGCGCACCGCCGGATCTGCAAGGCGAAAGGTCGGGCCCCTGAGCGCATCGCTCAGCCAAGCTTGAAAATGCCTGACTCCGAACTCGGCAGCACGCCGGTAACTCTCGGACTCCTGACGGTCGGCTGGCAGCAGATAGATGACCTGCACGCTCGGCGCCGCGCTCACGGCGCCGCCCGAGACGGCGGCGCCAATGAGGCCGAACACAACGAAGGCCGCTCGAAATCCATTCATCGTCATGGCGCCGAACGTGGCAGCCATTCCTTACGAAGGATCTCCACATCAACCAGGCACTGCGATTCTTGCCCGCTCAGCGCTTGATCGCCACCGGGCCGTTCATGCCCGGCCAGTCCGAGTAGCCGTTGGCGCCGCCGCCGTACCAGTAGGACTTCGGGGCCTCGGCCAGGGGCGCGCCGGCCTCCAGGCGCTGCACGAGGTCCGGGTTGGCGATATAGGGGCGGCCGAAGCTGAAGAGGTCGGCGCGGCCCTCGGCGAGGTCCTTCTCGGCGAGCTCCAGGGTGTACTGGTTGTTGCCGATATAGGCGCCCCGGAAGCGCTCGCGGATCTGGCCGAAATCGACCGAATCCGGCACGTCGCGGGTCTGCTGCGTCACGCCCTCGATGGTGTGGACGTAGAGCAGGCCGAAGGCGTTCAGGGCCTCCACGTAGGCGCCGAAGGTCGCCTTGGGGTCGCTGTCGAGGGGGGTCTTGCCGGGCTCGGTGGTGGCGGGCGACAGGCGGATGCCGACCCGGTGGCCCCCGCCCCAGACCTCTGTCACGGCCTTCACCACGGCCAGCGGGAAGCGCAGGCGGTTCTCGATCGAGCCGCCGTACTGGTCGGTGCGGTGGTTGGTGGAATCGCGCACGAACTGCTCGAGCAGGTAGTTGTTGGCCGAGTGGATCTCGACGCCGTCGAAGCCGGCGCGCTTGGCGTTCTCGGCGGCCCGGCGGTAATCCGCGACGATACCCGGGATCTCGTCCGTCTCCAGCGCCCGCGGCGTCACGTGCGGCTGCATGCCGGATGCCGTGAAGGCCGTGCCCTCGGGCTTGAGCGCCGAGGGGGCCACCGGCAGCTGTCCGTCCGGCTGCACGTCGGGATGCGAGATCCGGCCCGTGTGCCAGAGCTGGAGGAAGATCAGGCCCCCATTGGCGTGCACGCCGGCGGTGACGGGCTTCCAGGCCTCGACCTGCGCGTCGCTCCAGATTCCCGGCGTGTAGGCGTAGCCCACCGCCTGGGGCGAGATGTTGGTGGCCTCGCTGATGATGAGGCCGGCATTGGCGCGCTGGGCGTAGTAATCCACCGCGAAGTCCGGCGGGACGCCCTCGGTGGAGGAGCGGCTGCGGGTGAGCGGCGCCATCACGACGCGGTTCTTCAGGGTGAGGTCGCCCAGGGTGAAGGGCTGAAGGATCGGGCTCATGCGGTCGGCTGTGTCCTGGATGGGACCGGGCGCGCAGGCGCGCCGGGCTTCAGGCGGGACAAGCAGCGGCGCCGGAGGGTGTTCCCGCGCAGGAGCTGGACGCAATCCTGCCCCGCTGCGTTGATCACTCCGACGCGATGCGCTCAGCGCTCCACCCTCCCGCCATTGGCGGCTACGAGCGCAAGCATCGTCTGGCCGAGAACGTGTTGGCGGACGTCGAGGTTGGTGATGTCGACGTTGTACAGATCCGGGGTTCGACGCCCAAGTAGGCCCGTACCGCCGCGATCGAACAGGCGCCGGGGCGGAAGGGGCGTATGCAGGCCCAGGCGAACCCAGCACCCATTCCTCCTCGGAACGATCCGCGCGGTCGCCACGTCCGTCCAGCGAAGGATCTGTCCCGAACGCCGATCGGTGACGCCATCGGAATCGAGAATCAGGGTCAGTCCGCCACGGGTAAGATCCTCCATCCCGAAGAGGGCCTTCGGCATGAAGCAAAGCAACAGGAACGCCAGGGCGCACAGGACCAGCACCGATCCGCCGGGATCGGCTGCGACCGTCAAGGCGTGCCAGAGCAGCATCACGAACAACGCCAGGGTGGGCATCATGAAGCACCACGCGATGGCCGTGATCGCGACCTGCGCGAACGTGCGGGCCCCGGCTGTCAGCGGAAGCGATACCGAAATCGGCGGGATGTTGTAGGTCCGCGAGAAGGTGATCTCACCCGGGATCTCGATGTTCAACGAAGTCCGCCCGTCGTTGGCCGCGCCAGAGACGGGCGATCCGCAAATGGATGATCGAGGATCATCGAGGCCGGACGCGGCTTCAATACCCCTTGGCGGCGATCGCTTCGCGCCAGTTCACCGCCCGGCGGGCCATGCCGATGTGCTGGCGCTCGTACATGCGGCCCTCGATCTTGATCGCGCCGCGCTTGGCGTTCTCCGCGCGGTCGAAGGCCTCGATGACGAGGCGGGCGCGGCGGACCTCCTCGTCGGAGGGGGCAAAGCAGGTGTTGGCCGGCTCGAGCTGGTTGGGGTGGATCAGGGTCTTGCCGTCGAAGCCGAGGTCGCGGGCCTGCTGGCACTCGGCCCGGCAGCCCGCCACGTCCTCGATATCGTTCCAGACGCCGTCGAGGATGGTCAGGCCCTCGGCGCGGGCGGCCGCCAGGGTGAACATCATCCAGGGCAGCATCGGCACGCGGCCGGGCACGAGCTGGGCCCAGGTGTCCTTGGCGAGATCGTTGGTGCCCAGCACGAAGCAGGTCAGGCGGGTGCGCCGGTCGCGCTGCGCCTTGGCGATCTCCTGGATGTTGAGGATCGCCGCCGGGGTCTCGATCATCGCCCAGACGGCGATGCTCTCGGGGGCGTCGAGGGCTTCGAGGTGGTTGGCGATGCTCTCCAGCACGGCCGGGGAGGACACCTTCGGCATCAGGATCGCGTCGGGGCGGGCCTGGATCGCCGCCTTGAGGTCGGCCTCGCCCCAGGGGGTCTGGGGGGCGTTGACGCGGATGATGATCTCGCGTTCGCCGTAGCCGCCGCCCTTCACCGCGGCACAGACCTGTTCGCGCGCGACGTCCTTGGCGTCGGGCGCCACCGCATCCTCCAGGTCGAGGATTAGCGAATCGGCCGACAGGGTCTTGGCCTTGTCGAGCGCCCTCTGGTTCGAACCGGGCATATACAGCACGCTGCGGCGCAAGCGGAGGTCGGACATCTGGCGTTCCCGTGATTTTCGCTGAAGCTTAGTGCAACACGTCAGGCGAGACACCCCGATACCGCCGGATTGACGTGGCATTCCAGCGATTTTGTTGCAACGCACGCGGCGAACGCGGTCCGCCCCTGCCCGGCGACACGGATTTCGGGCCGGGCCTTGGAGGGTCGGATACGGATGAGCGAGCCCTACCAAGTGACCCCGGACGGCCTGCGCCTCGCCCTGCGCCTGACACCGCGGGCGGGCCGCGACGGGCTGGACGGTCTGGTGGCGGATGCAGAAGGGCGCGTCGCCCTGCAGGTGCGCGTGGCCGGGCCGCCCGTCGCGGGCGCCGCCAACGCGGCGCTGCTCGCCTATCTGGCCAAGGCCCTGAAGCTCCGCCGGTCCGATATCCGGATCGTCTCCGGCGAAACCGCCCGCCTCAAGATCGTCGCCCTGTCCGGCGACGGCGCGGCGCTCGCCGCCCGGCTGGCCGCGTGGACCGAAGGTGCCACCCTGCGCCGGTAGGGCGGTGACGCCCTCAGTGGCGGAGCGGGGCGGTGAGGCTGAACACCACCGTATAGTCGGGGTTCTCGACCACCGGGTCCTCCGGGGAGAGCTGGTACGAACCGGGATCGGCCGGCTCGATGGCCTCCAGGATCGGCACCATGGTGAAGGGGGCCGCGCCGTCGAAGGGCCGGATCGTGATTCCGGCCTCGGCATCCACCGTCTCGACGCGGCCGAAGACCTGCTCGCGGCGGATCAGGATTCCGTCGTGATCGAGATAGGTGATGCCGACGAAGAGCGTCGCGCCGATCAGCTGATCGGCGAACCCATCGTCCCACTCGATGCCGGATTCGTCGTGTCCGAGGTCGCTCATGCGGACAGGGATGGCGAAAAACCGAGCGTCCGGCAACCCGCTCCTCAGAACAGGCGGCTGCCGTTCGGCACGGCCTGGTCGGGGCGGACCAGCACCACGGCGCCGTTCGGATCGGCGAAGCCCAGGGTGAGCACCTCCGACAGGAACTTGCCGATCTGGCGCGGGGGGAAGTTCACCACGGCGGCGACCTGCCGGCCGGGCAGGTCCTCGGCCCGGTAATGCTCGGTGATCTGCGCGCTGGAGCGGCGGGTGCCGATCGCCGGCCCGAAATCGATCACGAGCTTCAGAGCCGGCTTGCGCGCCTCGGGGAACGGCTCGGCCGAGACGACGGTCCCGACGCGGATATCCACCGCCAGGAAATCGTCGAAGGTGATGGCCGGGGCGGCCGGCGCATCGGCGGAGTGGGTGACGTGCATGGACGCTCAGGCGGTGCGGAGCTGGCGGCGCTTGCCGGTGGACGACACCTGCATCAGCGCGACCATGACCAGGATGGTGCCGAGATAGACCAGCACCTGCATGCCGCTCGGGCGGTCCGTGTAGCCCACGAGGGCGTGGAGCACGCGTCCGACGAGGCTGTCCTCCCGCAGGACGGCGGAGGTGTTCCACAGGGGCCGGTCGAGCACGGTGATCAGGCCTGCATTGGTGAGGAACTGCGCCGCCTGCGCCGCGAGGCCCGCCGCCAGCAGGACGATGAGGCCGCTCGTCACCGAGAAGACGTAGCGGGTCGGGATCGCGGCGAGGCCGAAATAGCTCACCGAGGAGGTCGCTGCGCCGACGGCGACGCCGGCCAGGGCGCCGAACTGGATGTCCGGCCCGGAGGTGCCGGACGCCACGAGGCCGTAGAGAAACAGCACGAGCTCCGCACCCTCGCGCAGGATCGCGGCGCCGACCACCAGGGCGAGGCCCGCGGCCGTGCTCTGGCCGGTGCGCACCGCCTCGCCGGCGGCCCGCAACTCGCCCGCGAGCTCGCGCCCGTGCTTGGCCATCCAGGTGTTGTGCCAGATCAGCATCAGCACCGCGACGATGAGGACGCCGGCGTTGAGGATCTCCTGCCCCGCGCCCTCGAACGCGTCGGAGATGCGTTCGGCGAAGAGCGCCACCAGGGCCGCGCCCGCGAGGCCGCCGAGGACGCCGAGGGCGATCCAGCGTCCGCGCCCGGCGATGCCGCGGGTGGCGGCGAGCACGATGCCGATGATGAGGCCCGCCTCGATGACTTCGCGGAAGGCGATGACGAAGGCTCCGATCATGCGGAGAATTCCTTTACGAGTTCACGGTCGCGGCCGAGACGGCCGCCCTACCAGATCCAGAACAGCAGCACCCAGCCGGAGACCGAGAGGGCGCAGGCGGCGGCGATGCCGAGGGTCGCGCCGAAGCGGCGCAGGCCCCGCGCCGAGAGGCCGGCCACCGACCAGGCGAGCCAGACGCTCCACAGGCTGGTGCCCAGCAGCAGCGCGGCGCGCATCTCCGAGACGTAGGGAATGAGGATGCCGTCGCCGCGCAGGAAGGTGACGGTCAGCGCCGAGAGGCCGAGGAACACGCCGCAGCCCGCCACCGGGATCAGCGCCTGGGTAAGGTGGTGGAAGCGGGCCCGCGACCAGCCGAGGGACAGGGTGGCCAGGGCCACGAGGCCCGAGAGGGAGACGCCGAGGACGATCGCGGCGGCGGCGATGTAGCCCAGGAGGAGCCCGCCATCGAGGAGGCTGAGCACGTCGTTGTGCTCGGGATAGTTCGTCAGGATGTACCAGGGCAGCGTGGTCTCGAGGGGCCAGGTCGTGCCGCGCTCGATCAGCCAGGTGGCCAGCGCCTGCTTGACGTCGATGAACCAGGGACTCGACGACCACTGGAAAGCGCCGACGGCCAGGCCCATCATGCCGAACAGGATCAGCACGGTCTGGTCGAGGCTCGGCTCGGTGCCGGCGACGTGGACGATCTCGTGGGTGGGCGAGCGCCGGGCGAGGCGCACGGCCCCACGATAGCCGGAGCAGCGCCCGCACATGTGGCAGGCGCCCGCGCCGGTCATCGTCTTCACCGGCACCAGCGGCGCGCAGTTGAAGGTGTCACCGCGCGGCTTCGGCGAGGCCGCCCAGCCCGCGTGATCGACCTGAAAGCTCACCGGCGCGAGCTTGGCCAGCACCGCGAAGACCCCGTTGACGGGGCAGAGGTAGCGGCACCAGACCCGCTTGTTGCGGCCGTAGAGCAGCCCGACGACGATCGCCGCCACGGTGGAGCCGCCGAGCACCGCCAGCACGGGTTTGGGGTAGCCGTAGACGCTGACCATCTGGCCGTAGACCGTGGTCCCGGCGAAGGCGATGAACGGCCAGCCGCCCCAGGTGATCCAGTGCGGCACGGCGCGGCCCAGGCTCCAGCGGCTGGCGAACTCGGTCAGCGCCCCCTCGGGGCAGAGGATGCCGCACCAGGCCCGGCCGACCACCACCATGCTCACCAGCACGAAGGGCCACCAGATGCCCCAGAAGGCGAACTGGGCGAAGACGGTCAGGTTGTTCCACAGGTGCGCGCTGCGGTCGGGCAGCGGCAGGAAGGCCGGCACCGCGACCAGCACGAGGTAGACGCCGACCACGCCCCACTGGATGGCGCGGATCGTGCCGCCGTGTCGCTGCATCCACTGCCCGAGTTCCGCGAGCTTCGCGTCGATCCAGGCATCCCGGACGTCGCGCGGCGTCCGGGCGCCGCGCGGGGAGCCGGCGTCGTGCGGCTTGAGGGACGTCGAGGCTGCCATTCCGGTTGGGTTCGCCAGGGTTATCGGAGCCGCATCACTTCGCCACCAGGGTGGCCTTCGAGTTGGGATGGAAGTCGTCGAAGACGTCGTAGCGGCCGGGGTCGACGGTGCGGAACACGATGGAGGAGGTCGCGCCCGCGGCCAGCGCCTTCTCGCGCTTCAGTTCCACGCTCTCGAACTCCACCGGGCTGGTGCCCGTGTTGGTGATCTCGAGCTTGAAGCGGGTGTTGGCCGGGACCTCGATGACGTCCGGGGTGATGGTCCCGTCCTTCATCTCGACCTTGATGACCGGCAGATCCTCGGCGCGCGCCGGACCGGCGGCGGCCAGTAGACCGGCCGCGAGGGCGGCGGTCAGGGTTCGGGAGAGAACGGCCATGGGGCTCAGTAGGCTCCCTTCTTGCCGATACCCGCGAAGGTGAAGTCCTGGATCAGGTCGAAGGGCTTGAACCACTCGGCGACACCGGTCTCCTTGTCGACGTGGCGACCGAAATGGCTGTGCGGGCCGGGCGGCGCGACGGTGAGCTTGAGGCGGTAGCGGCCGGGGCCGGAGAGCTTGACGTTGTCGCCGTAATGCGGGCCGTCATTGGCGACCATCGGCATCAGCGAACCGGTCACCTTCGGCCCGGTGGCGGCCTCGCCCTCCAGCTTGGTGATCTCGAAGCTGACCGTCAGGGACGGCACCCAGTCGCCCTCGGCGAAGCCGTTGCGGTTGTCCTTCGCCGCGTGGATGTCGGCCTCCAGATGGATGTCGGACGCGGCTGCGGCGCGCATCATGTCCGGCGGATCCATCTCGATCGGCTGCAGGTAGACGGCCCCCACCTCGATCCCGTTCTGGGTCACGTGCGGGCCGATGGGCGTCTCCTTCGCCTGGGCCCCGCTCCCGAGGGAGACGGCGCCGGCGACGAGAACGACCAGGGCGAGGGAGGAGCGGAGATTCTTGCGCATCGTGTCTAGCGCGTAGACCAGACGATAAACCAAGCAAAGAGGCTTTTTCGTCACGTTCCTTAATAAGAACAATTCCAAACTAAAGCTCTACCTGAGCGCCCAAGTAAACCCTGATGCAGTCGCGGTCGCTGATCTTGTGCGTGACTGACGACGCCAATGCCGACGCGCCGCCGTGTCGGACCCGCGTCACGCAGGCGTGAAGTCCCCCGCGTGCTTCTCCCGAGGGATCGCGCCCGTCGGAGAGAAGGTCCGGCGCGTCAGGCCCGGATAGGCCAGCGCCTGGCTGATTCCGCGCCCGGCCAGCAGGATCAGGAACGAGAGCCAGAGGCCGCCATTGCCGAGGCCGGCCGCGTGGGCGGCGAGGAGGGCGAGGCCGTAGGCCGCGCTCGCCACGAGCATGAGGTTGCGCATCGCCCGGGTCCAGGTGGCGCCGATGTAGATGCCGTCGAAGGCGAAGGGCAGCGCCGCCAGGAAGGGCGCCAGGGCCGCCGGCAGCAGGTAGAGCCGGGCCATGGCCCGCACCTCCGGGCTCGTGGTCACCGCGTCGATGAAGGCGTTGCCGGCGAGGAGGAACCCGCCCGCGATGGCGCCGCCGAAGGCGAGGCACCAGAGCAGGCTCAAAGTGGCGGCGCGGCGGAAGCGGGCCTCGTCCCGGGCGCCCACCGCCTGGCCGCACAGGGTCTCGGCGGCGGTGGCGAAGCCGTCGAGGAAGAAGCCGCCGATCATGAAGAGATTCCACAGGACGGCGTTGGCCGCCAGCACCACGTCGCCCGAGCGGGCGCCGAGCGCCGAGAACAGGGTGATGCAGCCCACCAGCAGCAGGGTCCGGATCATCACGTCGGCGTTGACGCTGAGCATCCGGGCGAGCGCCAGGGGATCGCGCACCACCCGGAACGGCACCGCGAAGGGGCGCGAGCCGAGCCGCGCCAGCAGGAGCAGGCCGAGGCCGGCGCCGGCCGCCTCCGCGATCAGGGTGGCGAGCCCGGCCCCGGCGACGCTCATGTCCGCGCCGAGGACCAGGGCCAGGGTGAGGACGATGTTGGTGAGGTTGATGGCGACCTGCAGGATCAGCCCGAGATCGGTGCGCCCGCGCCCCAGCACCGAGCCGAGGATGGCGTAGTTCGCCAGGGTGAAGGGGGCCGCGAAGATGCGGATGTGGAAATAGGCCGCCAGCGCGGCGATCACCGCGGGGCTCGCGCCGCTCAAGGAAAAGGCCGCCCGGCCGATCGGCCCCTGCAGCCCCACGATCACCAGCCCGACCACGACGGCCGCCGCGAGGGCGCGGGCCAGCGTCCGGTCGACCTCGGCGCGGTCGTTTGCCCCCACCGCCTGCGCGGTCAAACCGGCGGTGGCCATGCGCAGCGAACCGAACGACCAGAAGATCGCATCGAAGATCACCGCGCCCAGGGCCATGGCGCCGAGGAGCGCGGCATCGCCGAGCCGGCCGATCACGGTGGCGCCGACGAAGCCGAGAAGCGGCGTCGTCACGTTGGCGAGCGTCATCGGCAGCGCGAGCGCGAGGACGCGCCGGCTCGTCGCCGGGCTGGTCGAGGGCGTCATATCGATGGGGTCCTGCAGCGGCCTTCCGGGCGGCGGTCGATCCGTTCAGTGGCAGCCGCAGCCGCTGCCGCAGCTTCCGCCGCCCTCGCTCGGGGTGGGGGTCGGCTTCGCGGCCCGGCGAACGGGATCGCGACTCAGGCCCCGATCCTCCAGCTCGGACAGGTAAGTCGCCCAGCGGTTCCGGTACTCGCGCCCGAGATCGTAGAGGTAGCCCCACCCGAACAGACCGGTGTCGTGCATGTCGTCGAAGGTCAGCTTGACGGCGTAGTTGCCGATCGGCTCGACCTTGAGGATCGCCACGTCGCGCTTCGCCCCGATCACCTTGCGCTCGGAGGGCGAGTGCCCCTGGACCTCGGCCGAGGGGCTCGAGACGCGGAGATACTCCGCCGGCAGGGCGAAGCGGCCGCCATCCTCGAAGGCGACGTTGAGGGTGCGCTTGTCACCCGAGAGGCGGATCTCGGTGGGCCAGCGCTCGGATGCGGCCGGGGCCGCGTGCGGATCGACAGCCTGTTGAGTCATGGTGGCTTCCTTCCGGCCGCGTCGGCCGCACGGGTTGCATGGCCCCTGCGACCGACGCAAACTTGCCCGCGAGGGTGCGAGACCTCATATGACGTGCCATGTTAGGTTCGTCACGCGACCGCGCCAACGTTTCCTCACCCCAACAGAGCACAGAATCCCGCATGTGGGGTCCCCGCGCCACCGACGACGCTGCCCCGATCGCGCCTGCGCCGCTGATCGACCCGTTCCAGCGGGCGATCACCTACCTGCGCATCTCGGTCACCGATCGCTGCGACCTGCGCTGCGTCTACTGCATGTCCGACGACATGCAGTTCCTGCCCAAGCGCGACCTGCTCTCCCTGGAAGAACTGGACCGGCTCTGCGCCGTGTTCATCCAGCGCGGCGTGCGCAAGCTGCGCATCACCGGCGGCGAGCCGCTGGTCCGCCGCGACATCATGCACCTGTTCCGGCGCCTGTCCCGCCACCTCGATACGGGCGCCCTCGAAGAACTGACGATGACCACCAACGGCACGCAGCTCGGCCGCTTCGCGCCCGAACTCGCCGAACTCGGCGTGCGCCGCGTCAACGTCTCCCTCGACACCCTCGACCCGGACAAGTTCCGCGCCGTGACCCGCCGGGGCGACCTGAAGGTGGTGCTCGACGGGATCGAGACGGCGCGCAAGGCGGGCATCAAGGTCAAGATCAACGCGGTGGCGCTGAAGGGCGTCAACGAGGACGAGATCGCCGACATGATCGCCTGGGCCCACGGCGACGGCATGGACATGACCCTCATCGAGGTCATGCCGCTCGGCGAGATCGAGGGCGACCGCACCGACCAGTTCCTGCCCCTCTCGGTGGCCCGCGCCCGGCTCGAGCAGCGCTACACGATGACGCCCCTGCCCGACCGCACCGGCGGCCCGGCCCGCTATGTCCGCATCGCCGAGACCGGTGGGCGCCTGGGCTTCATCACGCCGCTGACCCACAATTTCTGCGAGAGCTGCAACCGGGTGCGCCTGACCTGCACGGGCAAGCTCTACATGTGCCTCGGCCAGGAGGACGCGGCCGATCTCCGCGCGGTCCTGCGCGCCTCGCCCGACGATGCCCTGGTGACCCAGGCGGTGATCGACGCCATCGCGCGCAAGCCCAAGGGCCACGACTTCGTCATCGAACGGGCCCGCCCGGCCGCCGTGCCGCGCCACATGAGCGTCACCGGCGGATAAGTCTTCGCGATGGTTTGACGCTCGGGAGCATCGCTCCTAGACCCCGCTCGTATTCAGGATACGAGCGGAGATGATGATGGCGAAGGTCGCGTTTCTGGGCCTCGGCGTAATGGGCGGCCCGATGGCCCGCCACCTCGCCGCCAAGGGCCACGAGGTCACCGTCTACAACCGCACCGCCGCCAAGGCCGAGGCCTGGGTCGCCGCCCATGGCGGCGCCTTCGCAGCCACCCCGCGCGAGGCCGCCAAGGGCCAGGCCATCGTCTTCGCCTGCGTGGGCAACGACGACGACCTGCGCAGCGTCACCCTCGGCGCGGACGGCGCCTTCGCCGGCATGGAGAAGGGCGCGGTCTTCGTCGACCACACCACCGCCTCGGCCGAGGTCGCCCGCGAGCTCGCCGACGCCGCCGGGGCCGCCGGCCTCGGCTTCATCGACGCCCCCGTCTCGGGCGGGCAGGCCGGCGCCGAGAACGCGGCCCTCACCGTGATGTGCGGCGGCGAGGCCGAGACCTATGCGGCGGTCGAGCCCGCGATTCTGTGCTTTGCCCGCGCCAGCCGCCTGATGGGCCCGGCCGGCTCCGGCCAGCTCACCAAGATGGTCAACCAGATCGCCATCGCGGGGCTGGTCCAGGGCCTGTCCGAGGCCGTGCACTTCGCCAAGCGCGCGAACCTCGACGTCGAGGCCGTGCTGGAGGTGATCTCCAAGGGCGCCGCCGGCTCCTGGCAGATGGAGAACCGCGGCAAGACCATGAACGCGGGCAAGTTCGACTTCGGCTTCGCCGTGGACTGGATGCGCAAGGACCTCGGCATCCTCCTGGCCGAGGCCCGGCGCAACGGGGCGCAGCTGCCGGTCACCGCCCTGGTCGACCAGTTCTACGCCGACGTGCAGGGCATGGGCGGCAACCGCTGGGACACCTCGTCCCTCATCGCCCGCCTGGAGAAGTAAGCGCCGCCTGCGTTCGCCCGAGGGCTTCTTCGGGCGGCGTCCAGAGCCAGTCCGGCCCCATCTGGTGCCGGAACCAGGTGAACTGGCGCTTGGCGTAGCGCCGCGTGTCGCCCTGCCCGCGCCGGATCGCCTCCGCTCGCGCCAGCGTCCCGTCAAGATGGGCGATCAGGCCCGGCACCCCGTGGGCGCGCATGATCGGCAGCAGCGGGTCGAGGCGCCGGTCGCGCAGGGCCTCGACCTCGCCCAGCGCCCCGTGCGCGATCATCGCCTCGAAGCGCGCGTCGATGGCCCGGCGCAGGGCCTCGCGCTCGGGGGCCAGGAACAGCTTCACGAGCGGCAGGCCGGACAGCGGCCCGGGGGTGCGGGCCCCGTGGAATTCCGCGATGGGCCGGCCGGTCGCCGCGAACACTTCGAGGGCGCGCATCACCCGCGCCCGGTCGCTGGGGCGCAGGGCCGCCGCCCCGGCCGGGTCGCGCTCGGCCAGATCGGCGTGAAGCGCTTCCGTCGCCCGGCCCTCGGCCCGCGCCCGCAGGGCCGACCGGACGTCGTCCGGCACCGGCGGCAGCTCCGAGAGCCCCTCCTCCAGAGCGCGGAAATACAGGCCGGTGCCGCCGACGAAGATCGGCAGGCGCTTCTCCGCGCGCAGCGTGCCGATCAGCGGCGCCGCCTCGCGGGCGAAGTGCCCGGCCGAGTAGTTCACCGCGCCGTCCACGTGGCCGTAGAGGCGGTGGGGCGCCTCGGCCTCCTCGGACGCGCTCGGCCGGGCGGAGAGCCGGCGCAGGTCGGCATAGACCTGCATCGAGTCGGTGTTGATCACCACTCCGTCGAAATCGCGGGCGAGCGCCAGCGCCAGGCCCGACTTGCCCGAGGCGGTCGGCCCTGCGATGAGGATCGCCGCCGGCAAAACCTGCGCGTGCGTGCGTTGCGTGACCGGCGACACTGGCGTGGAAAACTCCCGGATGACCCTCGTCGCGATCCTGATAGCAAACGAGAGCCGCCCCGCCATCACCGATGCGGTGCTGGCCGAGACCCGGGCGGTGCTGCGCACCGAACACCAGCCCCGCATCCTGCATGGCGAGGTCGCCGCCGAGGTGCTGGTCCCCGGCGCGTCCGCCGATGCGCCGGCGCTGGCCCGGCGCCTGCGCGCGGCCCTGGCCCACGAGCCGATCGATGTGGCGGTGATCGAGGCCGGTCCGCACCGGCGCAAGCGCCTGTTCCTGGCCGACATGGACTCGACCATGATCGAGCAGGAATGCATCGACGAGCTGGCCGACACGATCGGCCTGAAGGACCGGGTCGCCGCCATCACCGAGCGGGCGATGCGGGGCGAGATCGCCTTCGGCCCGGCCCTGCGCGAGCGCGTCGCCCTCCTGCGGGACGTGCCCGTGGACACGATCGACGCGCTGATCGAAGCGCGCATCACCCTGACGCCGGGCGGACGCACCCTGGTGCGGACCATGAAGGCCCACGGCACCCACACCTGCCTGATCTCCGGGGGCTTCACCCTGTTCACCGGGCCGGTCTCAGCCCGGATCGGCTTCGACGAGGCCCACGCCACCACGCTGGGCATCCAGGACGGCCGGCTCACCGGGGAGGTGATCGAGCCGATCGTCGACAAGGAGACGAAGCGCGCGACCCTGGTCGCCCTGCGCGGTCGCTTCGGCCTCGACGCCGCGGAGACCCTGGCGGTGGGCGACGGAGCCAACGACCTCGACATGCTCGCCGAGGCCGGCCTCGGCGTCGCCTTTCGGGCCAAGCCCAAGGTGGCGGCCGCCGCGCAGGTGCGCATCGACCACGGCGACCTCACGGCGTTGCTCTACCTGCAGGGGTATTCGTCGGCCGAATTCGTGGGCTGAGCGGCGCCGCCATGCCGGGGCACCTTGGGCGGCCCCGGAATGACATGGTGCTGAGCGCGGGTTTCCGGCCTGACCACAGCCGACACCGCGCCGTCATTCCGGGGCGCCACAGGCGAGCCCGGACCCGAAGGGGCGCGCCAACGGCGTGCAATCCAGAACCGCCGACCCTGCAAGACCTTGCGCCACCTGTGTTTCTGGATCCCGGGCTCCGCTGCTCGGCCCCGGGATGACGGGGAGCGACGGGACATGCTTCGGCCGGTGAATCGGTTGGCTGCGAATCAGAGTAGCCCCACCTACCAAAACAAAACCGCCGCCCTCTCGGGCGGCGGCTGGATGTGTTCGAATGGCGTCTGGGAATCAGTCGATTCCCAGCGCCACGAAGCGGACGTCGCCGCTCGCACTGGCGACCAGGAGCAGGACGGACTTGCGACCGTCCTTCTTGAGCTGGTCGATGCGCTTGCTGACGTCGGCGGGTGCGTTCACCGCTTCCTGCCCGACCTCGACGATGACCTCGCCCGGCTTGATCTGCTTGTCGGCCGCCGTGGAGTTCGGATCGACGCGGGTGACGAGGACGCCCTTGAGGCTGTCCTTGAGGCTGTAGCGCTTGCGGGCCTCGTCGGTGATGCCCGACAGGTTGAGGCCGAGCACCTGGCGCACGGCGCTCTCGGCCTCCGGCTGCTTGACGCTGGCGAGGGTCGGCTTCTCGGTGTCCTCGAGACGGCCGAGGGTGACCGACTTCGTGGTCTCGGCGCCCTTGCGGATCACGAGCACGTCCACGACCTTGCCGACCGGGGTCGAGGCGACGATCCGGGGCAGGTCGCTGGACGACTTCACCGCCGTGCCGTTGAACCTGACGATGACGTCGCCGATCTCGAGGCCCGCGGCCTTGGCCGGGCCCTTTTCGTCGACGCCGGCGACCAGGGCGCCCTTGACCCCGTCCTTCATGTCGAGGGCTTCCGCCGTGGTCTCGTCCACGTTCTGGATGCGCACGCCGAGCCAGCCGCGGCGGACCTCGCCGAACTCGCGCAGCTGGTCGATGACCTGGGACGCGTTGTTCGAGGGCACCGCAAAGCCGATACCGACCGAGCCGCCGGTGGGCGACAGGATCGCCGTGTTGATGCCGATGACCTCGCCGTTCATGTTGAACAGCGGGCCGCCGGAATTGCCCTTGTTGATGGCAGCATCCGTCTGGATGTAGTTGTCGTAGGGGCCGGACTCGATGTTGCGGCCCCGCGCCGAGACGATGCCGGCCGAGACCGAGCCGCCGAGGCCGAAGGGGTTGCCGATGGCGATGACCCAGTCGCCCGGACGCATCTTCTCGGAGTCGCCGAAGGGCACGGCCTTGAGGGGCTTGTTGGCCTCCGGCTTCACCCGCAGCACCGCGAGGTCGATCTTGGCATCCTTGCCGATGATCTCCGCCTTCAGCTTGGTGCCGTTGTGCAGGATGACCTGGATGTCGTTGGCGTCGCCGATGACGTGGTTGTTCGTCACCACGATGCCGGACGCATCGATGATGAAGCCCGAGCCCAGCGAGTTCGACTTGCGCTGCTGCGGCTTCGGGCGGTCGGCCTCGCTGCGGTCGCCGCCGCCGCGCTGGCCGCGCTTGTTGAAGAACTCCTCGAACAGGTCCTCGAAGGGCGTGCCCTGTGGGAGCTGCGGGCCGGAGCGGGCGTTGGGCCGGGCGTCGACCGTCGTCGAGGCCGAGATGTTCACGACCGCGTCGGTGACCTGATCGGCGAGGTCGGCGAGGGATTCGGGGCCCTTGGCGAAGGCCGGGGCCGGGGCGCCGGTCACGGCGAGGGCGGTCGCCAGCGCGGCGGCGGCGAGGGCAGAGCGCAGGCTGCGCTGAAGCGCTCGGGAACGGGGCGCCCGGACGGCGCTCGCGACGGGAACCATAATCGACCTCATCTGTCTCAAGACGTCCTTAGATCGTCTCCGCCGTCCGCCGATCAAGAGTCCGGCGGCGAACCGGGGTCCGCCGCCGGAGCGTCATGGTGACCGCTCAGCGCAGCGTGCCGGTGGAGCCGGGCTCCGCCGGCGCGCGCGTGCGGGCGGCCGGCGTCGCCGGGGTCCGGCCCTGCGGATCGCTGAAGTAGCGGAAGAAGTCCGACGAGGGGCTGATCACGAGCCGCGTGTCGGAGCCCTTCAAGCCGGTCTCGTAGGCCTGCATGGAGCGGTAGAAGCTGAAGAAGTCCGCGTCCCTGCCGTAGGCTTCCGCCAGGATGCGGTTCTTGTCGGCGTCGCCCTGGCCGCGCAGGGTCTCGGCCGTCTGGTTGGCCTCCGAGAGCAGCACGGTGACGTCGCGGTCGGCCTTGGCCTTGATCGTGACCGCGGCCTGCTCGCCGGTGGCCCGGATGTCGGCCGCCTCGCGCTGGCGTTCCGTCGTCATGCGCTTGTAGACCGCCGAGCTGTTCTGGGCCGGCAGATCGACGCGGGTCATGCGCAGGTCGACGATCTCGACGCCGAGCTCCTTGGCCTGCCGGTTCACGTCGGCCTGGATCTGGTTCATCAGCTCGGCGCGCTGGGTCCGGACGATGGCGTCGCGGGTCGAGCGGGCGAGCAGGTTGCGCAGGGCCGAGTTGGTAAAGCTCGCCAGCAGGGTGTTGGCGCGGGCGATGTTGTTGGCCGACTGGTAGAACTTCAGCGGATCGATGATCCGGTAGCGCGCGAACGCGTCCACCTCGAGGTTCTGACGGTCGGTGGTCAGCAGGGTCTGGACCGGGAGATCAAGGTCGAGCACCCGCTTGTCGAACAGGACGACGTTCTCGAAGAACGGCAGCTTGAAGTAGAGGCCAGGCTTGTCGGTGCCGGTCTGGTTCAGGACGGCGCGGACGCCGCCGAAGCGGAGCACCAGGGCCTGCTGCATCTGGCCGACGGTGAAGACCGAGGCGTAGAGGCCGACGGCCACGGCGGCCGCCACGATCATGAGGCCGGTGCGGAGGGCTTGGTTGTTCATCGGGCCACTCCACCGGCAGCGTTGCGGGGACCGAACTCGGTCAGCGGCAGCACCGGCAGCACGCCGGCAGCGCTGGCGCCGGTGCCGGCACCGGCTCCGTTCTGGTCAATGATCACCTTGTTGACCGAGCCCAGGACCCGCTCCATCGTTTCGAGGAAGATGCGCTCGCGGCTGATGACCGGGGCGACCTTGTAGGAATCGTAGACCTGGGTGAAGCGGGCGGCCTGACCGGTCGCGTCGGCGGTGGACTGCGTCTTGTAGGCTTCCGCCGCCTGGATGATCTTCTGCGCCTCACCCTTGGCGAGGGGCACCTTCTGGCTCTCGTAGGTGCGCGCATCGTTCTTGGCGCGCTCGGCGTCCTGCTGCGCCGCGTTCACGTCAAAGAAGGCGGGCCGCACCTCCGGCGGAGGCTGCACGCTGACGAGCTGCACGAGCTCGATGCGCACGCCGGCGCCGTACTCGTCGAGGGCCTTCTGGGTGATCTCGCGGACCTCCTGGGCGACGCTCGACTGCTCGTTCGTCAGGATCGGCTGGATGTTGCGGCGGCCGACGACCTCGCGCATCGCGCTCTCGGCGATGGCCTTGATCGTCCCTTCCGGGTTCTCGAGGTTGAAGACGAAGTCGGACGCTTTCAGGGGATTGATGCGCCACTGCACCTCGAAGTCGAGGTCGACGATGTTCTCGTCGCCCGTGAGCATCAGGCTCTCCTCGGGCTTGTCGACGGTGCGGCTCTGGTTGCCGAGCCCGGCGCGGTAGCCGATCTGCACGCTGTTGACCTGGCCGACATTCGGCTTGGTCACGGCGCCGATGGGAGCCGGGAAGTTGTAGTTCAGGCCCTGGCCGGTGGTGCTGAGATAGCGGCCGAACACCGTCTCGATGCCCACCTGCTGCGGCGCCACGGTGTAGAACCCGGTGGCGAGCCAGACGGCGACCACGATGCCGCCGGCGATCAGGAGGCCGCGGCCTCCACCGAACGATCCACCCGGGAGCACCCCGCGCAGGCGGTCCTGGCTGCGCCGGAGGAGGTCCTCAAGGTCGGGCGGGGTCTTGCCACCGCCACCGCCACCGCCGCCCCACGGGCCACCCCCGCCGCCATTGCCGCCGCCGCCTCGGCCCCAGGGCCCTCCCCCGTTGCCGCTACCGCCGCCGCTCTGATTGCTCCAAGGCATGCTCGCCGATCTCTCCTGTTCCAGCAGCGTCTGCGCCGCGCACGAAGCCCACCCGCGCTCCCCGTCCCGGCCTCCTCAGGAGGCGGGCCGAATCTCCCCCGCGTGGACAAGAGTGTTGATCTCGTCGTGACCCGACCCCGGCACCTGCGTGGGCGCACCGGATCCTGTCAAGATTGCCACTTGGGCATCGGGCCGCCGAAAGACAACCGCACGGGAACCCAATGCGCAATGGGTCGCGCCGGATTGGTTTACGGCGCTTCTCCGCGCCCCGGCCCTCACCCGGCCCGTTCCAAGTCGACGAAGCTGAAGCCGCAGGCGTCGTGCTCGCCCGGCGGATGGGCTTCGCGCCGGGTCTCCCGATAGAGCGCACGGTCGAACGGCGGGAACACGGTGTCCCCCTCCGGCGCCAGATCGACCTCCGTGAGGTGGATGCGGTCGGCGTGGGGCAGAGCGAGGGCGTAGATCTCGCCGCCGCCGGCCACCATCAGCTCGTCGGCCCCCTCGGCCGCCGCCAGGGCGCCGGCCCAGTCCTGCGCCACCGCGACCTCGGGCACCGCGAAGGCGGGATCGCGGGTGAGCACGATGGTGCGCCGCCCGGGCAGCGGCCGGCCGATCGACGCGAAGGTCTTGCGCCCCATCAGCAGGGGCTTGCCCATGGTCAGGGCCTTGAACCGGCGCAGGTCGCTGCGCAGGCGCCAGATCAGGTCGTTGTCGCGGCCGATGACGCCGTTGCGGGCGACCGCCGCGATGATCGTGATGCGGGGGACCAAAATTCTCTTCGATCAGACTCAAACCGCGACGGGCGCGCGGATGGCAGGATGCGCCTCGTATCCCTCGATAGTTATGTCTTCGAACCTGAAACCGTCAATCGAACGAACCGTTGAGTTCAGCCTTAATCTGGGAAGCGCTTTTGGCTCTCGAGATAGCTGCAGGTGCGCCTGATCGAGATGATTTAAGTAAAGGTGGGCATCACCCAAAGAATGGACAAAATCGCCAGGCTGGAGACCGCACACTTGAGCAATCATTGAGGTTAGTAGGGCATAACTTGCTATATTAAAGGGTATTCCCAAGAATACATCTGCGGAGCGCTGATAAAGCTGACACGACAGGCGTCCATTCAGAACATAGAATTGAAACAAGCAATGGCACGGAGCCAATGCCATTTTGTCTAATTCCGCTGGATTCCATGCAGTCACAATTAGACGACGAGAATCGGGGTTACGCTTGATCTCTTCAACGACCCAGGCAATCTGATCTATTGTCTCGTCGGTTAATCCCGGCTTTTTCCAGGATCGCCACTGCTCGCCGTAGACCGGGCCCAAATCACCGCAGGGACTAGCCCATTCATCCCAAATTGTGACACCATTCTGATGAAGTTTTTCGATATTTGTGCTTCCGGAAAGAAACCACAGGAGCTCATGAATGATTGAGCGCAGGTGGAGCTTCTTAGTGGTAACCAATGGGAAACCTTCGCTCAAGTCGAAGCGCATTTGGTGTCCAAAAATGGACAGAGTCCCGGTGCCGGTCCGATCATCCTTACGGACACCTTGCTCAAGGATTTTTTTGAGCAGCAAATGGTATTCATGCATAACGAGAGTCTCCACGGGCCATTAAACCGCCCGCGTCACAAACTTTCTCTTAAACGGACTCGTGGGACGAACGTCTCAATCCGGGATACCGATTCTTAGACTCGATGTGTTGATTTTAGGACTTTCGCCGCGAAGCAACAATAGCTTTTCGTGGAATGGATTCAGGCTGCGGTCAGGCCGGCCCGAGCACGTAGGCGATCATCGCGAGGTTGCTCCAGGCGTGGAGCAGGATGCCCGGCCAGAGCCGGCCGCTGCGCCAGCGGACCCAGCCGAGGATCAGCGCCAGGGGGATCAGCGAGACCGGCCGGGCGAACCCCGCGGGCGTGAGATGCGCCCCGGCGAACAGGAGCGCCGTCGCCAGGATCGCGCCCCGCGCCGTAAAAACCTCCCGCGCCCGGGCGAACAGGGCCCCGCGCATCAGGAGTTCCTCCGCCACCGGGGCCAGGACGAGCACGTAGGCGAACCACAGGGTCGCCGCGGCCGGGGTGAGGCCGGGCGACAGGGCCGTGTGCCGGCCGATCGGCATCCGGAACAGATCGGCGATGCCGGTCACCCAGGTGATGTGGATCACCGGCCAGGCCAGCAGGATCACGGCGAAGCGGCGCGCCGTCAGGCCGGGCGCGCCGGGCCCCCAGGGTGGCGGCACCGGCGCCACCAGGGCCAGGGTCCGGCGCCAGGCGGCGCCGTCGCGCCAGCGCACCGCGACGACGACGAGGAGGGCCAGGACCCCCTGCCGCACCACGTCCACCGCCAGTTCCCGCATGGCGAGCTGGCGCGGATGCAGGCGGGGACGGTCTCCGCCCAGGAGCGCGATGCCGTCGATCCAGTCGCCGCCGACCCGCACGATCACCAGGGCGAGGAGGGTCGCCACCGCCAGCGCCAGGAAGGCCGCGAAGGCCAGCCCGACGAGCGCCGTCGCCGCGCCGAGGCCGGCACGGACCCGGGACGGCCGGAGGAGCGCGGAGGCGGACCAGGCCGCCGGCGCCTCGGGCATCGGCGCCCCATCATCGGGCTTCAAATGCGGCGGCACTCCCACTATAATCAAGGCGTTGGCCGAGAGGCTCGGCGAGGACGGGGATCCGGCGGCGCCGGAACGGCTTCGAGGCCCGAACGGTAACCCGGCAGCCCCTTTCCGGACCACGGGCTTTTGGACGCAAGGGCCCGAGGCTCGACAGGCCCCGGGTTTTGGCGGAAGCTCGCTCCGGTGCGGAGATCTCGGTCGGAGCCGCGACGGGCGACCGCCGCGTCGCGGAACGGTGGTTCTGGGTAGCGGACGGACTTGGTAGCGGACGTCCGGATGGCCGCGACGGCCGTTCAGGCAGGGTTCTGGGAGGGTCGGGCACCGGCATTCCCATTCGATTTTCATCCGACCCGGAGCGCCATCGCGGCGTGTGACGGCGGGCAGTGACCGGGCATAAGCGACCGCAGATGGCAGACGACCTGATCCGCTACGATCTTCTGGTGCAGGACGCGCTGCGCGGCGTGGTGCGCAAGGTGCTGACCGACGCGGCCCGCGAGGGTCTCGCGGGCGAGCACCACTTCTACGTCTCGTTCCGCACCGAGGCGCCGGGCGTGCGCATGTCGCAGCGCCTGCGCGAGAAGTACCCGCAGGACATGACGATCGTGCTCCAGCACCAGTTCTGGGACCTCGGCGTCACCGAGCACACCTTCGAGGTCGGGCTGTCCTTCTCGGGGGTGCCCGAGCGCCTGCTGGTGCCCTTCGACGCCCTGACGGGCTTCTTCGACCCCTCCGTCCAGTTCGGCCTCAAGTTCGACCTCAGCGAGGGCACGGAGACGGCCGCCGCCGAGGAGGATTCGGAGGAGGCGCCGGCTGCGGCCGGCAAGACCCCGCCCCGGGGTGCCGCGTCCGAGCCCACCGAGATCAAGCCGAAGGGCACGGGCCTCGCCACCATCGGCAGCGCCGTCCCCAAGATCGGCGCCGGCACCACCCCGGTGCCCGCCGCGGCCCAGGCTGCCAAGGGAGCGGGCAAGTCGGAGGACGGGACCGAAGCCAAGCCCCCGGCGAAGAAGGCCGAGGACGGCACCGAGACCAGCGCCGAAGTCGTCAGCCTCGACGCCTTCCGCAAGAAGAGCTGAGCGAAGCGGCGCCGACGCGGACGCTCAACGAAAAAACCGCATCGTCATTCCGGGGCGCCAAAGGCGAGCCCGGAATCCAGAGCCGCCGACGGCGTCAATCCTGGCACCGCCCGTGCCTCTGGATCCCGGGCTCCGCTGCGCGGCCCCGGGATGACGCGGTGTTGCGCGCGGGTATATCCTCCGATCCCGGTTGGACTGAGACGACGGCCCTTCGGACAGCGAAACGCGTCTCTTTCCCCTTCGCGGGGAGAGGGGAGGCCTGGGGGTCGCTCCGCCAGTCCCCGCCCGTCGAGGGTCGCCCAACCCCCCCCCTCCAACTCCTCCCCGCAAGGGGGGAGCAGGGTTATGTCGAGCTTCCAGCCCTCACCCCCGGGGGTTCACCGTCATGTGCAGCCCGTGCTCCGGGCGCAGGGTGACGCGGTGGAGCGGGACCACCGGGGCGTGGTCGTCGGCCAGGGTGAAACGGGCGGCGCGGGCGATGTGGGCCAGCACCACCACCGCCTCCTGCAGCGAGAAGTTCTGGCCGATGCAGACGCGGGGGCCGGCCCCGAACGGCAGGTAGGCGAAGCGCGGGATCGCGGCCCGGGCCTCGGGCAGGAAGCGCTCGGGCATGAAGGCGTCCGGCTCCTGCCACAGGGTCCGGTGGCGGTGGAGCACGTAGGGCGCCACCATCACCAGGGAGCCCTTGGGAATCTTGATGCGGCCGATCCGGTCCTCCGCGATGGCCTGCCGGCTCAGGAACGGCACCGGCGGGAAGAGCCGCATGGTCTCTTCCATCACGGCCCTGGTGTAGGGCAGCGCATCGGCGTCGAAGTCCTGGTCCGCCGGCACGGCATCGACCTCCGCCTCGATCCGCGCCTGGGCGGCAGGGTCCTGCGACAAGCAGTAGAGGGCCCAAGTCAGGGCGTTGGCGGTGGTCTCGTGGCCGGCCGCGATGAAGGTGACGATGTTGGCCTTCACCTCGAGGTCGGTGAGGCCCTTCCCCGTTTCCGGGTCCTGCGCCTTCAGGAGAAGCGTCAGCAGGTCGGCCGGCGCGGTCCCCTGCGCGATCAGGGCGCGGCGACGGTCGATCAGTTCGTCCACCACCTCGGCGAAGAAGCGGATGGCGGGCCGCGCCCGCAGGCGGCCGATGCGGGGCACGAATCCCGGCACCCCGAACACGTCGAGGGGATCGATCGGCCCGACGGATTCGAGGAAGCGGGTGATCGCCCGGCCCAGGGCGTCGGGGTCGCTGGCGAGGCCCTGGGTGAAGATCGTCCGCTCCAGCACGTCGAGGGTGACGCGGGTCATCTCCAGGGCGACGTCGATGCGGGTGCCGTCGCGGCGGGCCAGGCGGCGGGCGATGCGGGCACCGGCGGCGTTCATGGCTCCGTTGAAGCCGAGCACGTGCCGGGCGGAGAAGATCGGCGCCAAAGTCCGGCGCTGCAGCTTCCATTCCTCGCCCTCGGCGGTGAGCAGCCCGTTGCCGAGGCCGGGGGCAAGGACCCGCCGCTGCAGGTCGTCCTTGCGGTAGTTGGCGGCGTTCTCGACGTAGAGGTAGCGGATCAGGGCCGGGTCGCTCACCACGGTGACGCGCCCGAGGGCGCCGTCGGCGGCCACCACCGGCTTCTCGAAATGCACGTCGAGCCAGGTCGTCAGCGGGTTGGCGCGGGCGGCCTTCAGGAAGCCGAACAGGCCCGGCTGCTCGCGCAGGGGTTTTGGGACCGCCGGGCGGAAGCGGACCGGCACGGGGGCATCGACAGGGGCTTCGACGCGGGCGGCGGCACTCGACATAAACGACAACTCCGGGCCCGGGCTGAGGGCTGACAAGCCATGACAATTCAGCGCCGGGCACACGGCCCTCTCGCGATGCGGCATCGCGGTTTGCTGGCGTGCAGTTTAAGTAGGGTCCGGATTGACCAGACGAAGAGGCCACGATGTCGCCCACCGAGACGCCCGCCACCCGCACCGAGTCCGACACCTTCGGCCCGATCGAGGTCCCGGCGCATCGCTACTGGGGCGCGCAGACGCAGCGCTCGATCCAGAACTTCAAGATCGGCACCGAGAAGATGCCCGCGCCTCTCGTCCACGCCCTCGGCATGGTCAAGCAGGCCGCCGCCCTGGTGAACCAGGACCTCGGCGCCCTCGACCCGAAGGTGGCCCAGGCCATCGCGGCTTCGGCGGCCGAGGTGGTCTCCGGCGAGCACGACCAGGAATTCCCCCTGGCGGTGTGGCAGACGGGCTCCGGCACCCAGTCGAACATGAACGCCAACGAGGTGATCGCCAGCCTCGCCAACGAGCTGCTCGGCGGCAAGCGCGGCGGCAAGTCTCCGGTCCACCCCAACGACCACGTCAATCGCGGCCAGTCCTCGAACGACGTCTTCCCGACGGCGATGCACATCGCGGTCTCGCGCGAGATCAACGACCGGCTGCTGCCGGCCCTGCAGCACCTGCACGACGCGCTCCAGGCGAAGTCCGAGGCGTTCGCCGCCATCGTGAAGATCGGCCGCACCCACCTGCAGGACGCCACCCCGGTCTCCCTCGGCCAGGAATTCTCCGGCTACGTGGCGCAGGTGGCGCTCGGCACCGAGCGCGTGAAGGCGACGCTGCCCGGCGTGCTGGCGCTGGCACAGGGCGGCACGGCGGTGGGCACCGGCCTCAACGCCCATCCGGACTTCGCCGAAAAATTCGCCGCGAAGGTCGCGGAGCTGACCGGCCTGCCCTTCACCTCGGCCGCCAACAAGTTCGAGGCCCTGGCCACCCACGATGCCCTGGTCTTCACGCAGGGCGCGCTCACGGCGCTGGCCTCCGGCCTGTTCAAGATCGCCCAGGACATCCGCTTCCTCGGTTCGGGCCCGCGCTCGGGCCTCGGCGAGCTCTCGCTGCCGGAGAACGAGCCCGGCTCGTCGATCATGCCCGGCAAGGTCAACCCGACCCAGTGCGAGGCGCTGACGATGGTCTGCGCCCAGGTGATCGGCAACGGCACCACGGTGAGCTTTGCCGGCAGCCAGGGCAATTTCGAGCTGAACGTGTTCAAGCCCGTCATCGCCAACGCGGTGCTGCAGTCGATCCGCATCCTCGCCGACGCGGCGGTGAGCTTCACCGACAACTGCGTCGTCGGCATCAAGGCCAACGAGGACAAGATCGCCGACCTGATGAGCCGCTCGCTCATGCTGGTGACCGCGCTCGCCCCCTCGATCGGCTACGACAAGGCCGCCGAGATCGCCAAGACCGCGCACAAGAACGGCACCACCCTCAAGGAGGAGGCCCTGCGCCTCGGCTACGTCACGGCCGAGGAGTTCGAGCGCGTGGTGCGCCCCGAGACGATGCTGGCGCCCGGCGCCGCCTAGAGGAGCCCACCGGCATGGCGGAGATCATCAACCTGCGTCAGGCCCGGAAGGACCGGGCGCGGGTGGAGCGGGAGGCGAAGGCCGCGGACAACCGCATCGCCTTCGGCCGCCCGAAGAAGGCCAGGACCCTGGCGGAGGCCAAGAAGGCCATCGAGGTCTCGCGCCACGAGGGCCACAAGCTCGTGGGGCCCGAGTCGGAGGGGTGATGGGGGACGCGGCACGTGACCCTCTCCCCTCTGCGGGAGAGGGTGCCTGCGGAGCAGGCGGGAGAGGGAGCGACCTTTCCGGATATGGCGCTCCCCTCTCCCGGTCGCTCCGCGACCACCCTCCCCCGCAGAGGGGGGAGGGTCGGGTGCCGGAATGACCACCGGCATCACCAAGCGCTCCGTGATGATCGCCGGCCACCGGACCAGCGTGTCCCTGGAGGACTCGTTCTGGGACGCCCTGCGGGAGATCGCAGGCGCGCGCGGCCAGTCCGTCCAGGCCCTGATCGGCGCCGTCGATGCCGGTCGGGAGGGTCAGAACCTCTCATCCGCCCTCCGGGTGTTCGTGCTGGCGAGCGTGCGTGATCGTGCCTGACGGCCGCGACGGGCTCGGGCGGCGAATGTCCTGCAGGCTGTAGGAGGCCGGCGCGCCGAAGGTCCGGCGGAAGGCGTTGGCGAAGTGCGCCTGGTCGGCGAACGCCGCCTCATGGGCGGCCCCGGTGAAGTTGGCGCCGCGGACGACGGCCGCGATGGCGCGGCGCATGCGCAGCCAGCCGCGATAGCGCCGGAACGGGACACCCATGGTCGCGCTGAAGAGGTGCTGCATCCGCGACGAGGACAGGGATGCCGCCGTGGCCAGCCGTCCCGCGCTCATCCACGCTTCCGGCCGGGCCCGCAGGTCGACGAGGACCTTCGCGATCCGGGGATCGACCGGCCGATCGACCCGCCGTGCCGCGAAGCCGGAAAGGTCGGCGATGGCCTCGCCCGCCCAATCGCAGGCGTCGCGCCGCTCGAAGAGCGACCGCAACGGGCCGACCTCCCCGCCCCTGCCCACCAGGGCGCTGCCGACCGCCTCGGCCGGACCCATCAGGCCCGTCAGGGCCCACGCCCCGGCATCGGGCTCGCGATAGAGGACGCCGAGGGGAGCGCCGCCGCAATCCAGCTCGTGCGGCATCCCCGCCGGAACGAAGGCCGTGCGGCAGGTGATCCACGCCCCCGGCGCGAAGCGGATGCGGAAGGCGTCGTAGAGTCCCGCGAGATAGACCGGGGCGCCGTGCTGGTGGCTGGCATTGTACGCGAGCGGCCCCGCGAAGAGGGTGTGCGCCCCCTCGACATGCCAGATCGGGAGGGACGACGCGCCGGACGGCGCAGCACGTTCGTTCAAGCTGGCCCCCTCCCGCCGCGATAGACCGTCCGCGACCGGTCCCGCACCCATCCTGACGGAACCGGCACTCTCGGGAAACGTCCAGCGATGACCGAACTCACCCGCCGTCATCTCGCCGCGACCCTGGTCGCCGGCCTCGCCCTTCCGAGGGCCGCACGGGCGGGCATACCGACGCAAGCCCCGCCCCCGAGCCCGCCCGCCGGCCTGCGGCGGATCCGTCTCGGTGCCTTCACCGTCACCGCCCTGTGCGACGCCGACGCGGTCATCGACGGCCCCTGGCCGATCGTGGGCGAGGACCGTCCGAAGGCGGAGGTCGAGGCCCTGATGCGGGAGAACCGGCTTCCGCCGGACCGCTTCGCGCCCGGCTTCACGCCGATCCTGGTGCAGACCGGCCGCGAGACCGTCCTGTTCGACACCGGCAACGGCGCGGTCGGCTTCGTCCCGCGCCCGGCCGGCGGGCAGCTGGCGCAGCGGGTGCGGCAGGCCGGCCTGTCGCCGGACGCGATCGACCTCGTGGTCCTGACGCATTGCCACACCGACCATATCGGCGGACTCTTGGAGGATGGGCGCCCGCTCTTCCCCAAGGCCAGCTACGTCATGGGCGACCGGGAATTCGCCTTCTGGAGGGACGACGATCGCCTGGCAGGCCCGCCGGACGGCAACGCGTACAAGTCGGCCCGCGTCTTCCGCAGCCACCTACTTCCCCTCGCCGAGCACATCCGCTTCGTGTCGCCGGGCCAGACGGTGGTGCCGGGCATCGACGCCGTGGCGGCCTTCGGCCACACGCCGGGCCACCTTGCCTTTAACGTGGAAAGCGAGGGCCAGCGCCTGCTGGTCTGGGGCGACTGCGCCCATCACGAGGTCGCCTCGCTGGCCCGGCCCGACTGGCACGCCCTGTTCGACATGGACAAGGCGGCCGGCGCCGCGACCCGACGGACGATTTACGACATGGCCGCCACCGACCGCGTCCTCGTCGCCGGCTACCACACCGCCTTCCCGTCGCTCGGATACGTCGTCCGCGACGGGCTCGGGTACCGCTGGATCCCGATGGCGGACCGGAGCGAGCGCTGACGCGCCTCTACTCCGCCGCCGCCATCGTCCGCTCCGGCAGCCCCTCCAGGGCCGCCGGCTTCGGGCCGCCGGTCGCCCAGTCCAAGAGCTCCGCCGTGTGGACGATCGGGATCGCCGTGCCCTTCCCGATCTGGGTGGCGCAGCCGATGTTGCCGGTGGCGATGACGTCGGGGCGCATCCGCTCGATGTTGGCGACCTTGCGGTCCCGCAGGCGGTTGGCGATCTCGGGCTGGAGGATGTTGTAGGTGCCGGCCGAGCCGCAGCAGATGTGGCCCTCGGGCACGTCCTTCACGGTGAAGCCCGCCGTCTTCAGGAGGTTCTTCGGCTCGGTGCGGATGCCCTGGCCGTGCTGCATCGAGCAGGCCGAGTGGTAGGCGACCACGAGGTCGGTCTCGACGATCGGCGGCATCAACCCGATGGTGGCCATGTACTCGGTGACGTCCTTGGCGATGGCGGACACGCGCTTCGCCTTCTCCGCGTAGGCCGGGTCCTCGCGGAACATGAAGCCGTAATCCTTGATCGTCGTGCCGCAGCCGGAGGCGGTGACGAGAATCGCGTCGAGCCCGGCGCCGTCCATCTCGGCGATCCAGGCGTCGATGGTGCGCTGGGCCTGGGCATGCGACGAATCCGCCTTACCCATGTGGTGGGTCAGGGCGCCGCAGCAGCCCTCCCCCGCGGCCTGCACCACCTCGACCCCGTGCCGGGTCAGGAGCCGGATCGCCGCCTCGTTGAAATCGGGACGCAGCACGCTCTGGGCGCACCCGCGCAGCAAAGCCACGCGACCTCGACGCGACGGCGCGGTATACCCATGCAACGCCGCGCTCGCCTCCAGGGCCCGCGTCTCGGCCGGGAAGGTGCCGGGCCGGTCGGTGGGATTGCGGTTCGGCAGATGGGCCGGGGCGAGGTCGAGCATGGCCGCGAGGCGGTTTCCGACCCGCGGCAGGCGCGCCACCAGGGGCCGGAAGGGAGCACCGATCTTCGCCCCCAGCAGCGCCAGGCGGAAGCGGTTCGGGTAGGGCAGCACGAAGGCCAGCACGCTGCGGAGCAGCCGGTCGCTCAACGGACGCCGATAGGTTTCCTCGATATAGGTCCGCGCATGGTCGACGAGGTGCATGTAATGCACGCCCGAGGGGCAGGTCGTCATGCAGGACAGGCAGGACAGGCAGCGGTCGACATGCTTGACGACTTCCGGCACCGCCGGTTTTCCGCCTTCCAGCATGTCCTTGATCAGGTAGATCCGTCCGCGCGGGGAATCGAGTTCATCGCCGAGCAGGAGATAGGTTGGGCAGGTCGCGGTGCAGAACCCGCAATGCACGCAGGTCCGGAGGATCTTCTCGGACGCCGCCATGGCCGGATCGGCGAGCTGCGTCAGGCTGAAATTGGTCTGCACGGTGCGTCCTCGGGTCCACCCTCGTGCCGTCCATCGGGTCCGGCCCGCGTCGGCATCGTCGTTCTTGGTCCCTGCTGTTTAGAGGGTCTCGCGCCGGTTGCCGAGCCTTGGAATCGCTCCGAAGAGCGCGATCGACGCGACCTCGTCCCGCACCGCCCCTCGCTCACAGACCGGCGTACATCCGCCCCGGATTGAACAGGCCATGGGGATCATGCGCCGCCTTGATGCCCGCGGTGATCCGCATCAGGGGCTCGGCCAATGGCTCGAAGACCGGCACGGCCGCCCGGACGGCATCGGGTGCCCGCACCAGGGTCGCATGCCCACCCTGTGCGCGCACGGCCGCCCGGACGACCTCGGCGCCGGCATCGCCCCCGGCATCCGTGGCGAGCCAGACCAGCCCACCGCCCCAGTCGTAGAACCAGCGGGCGTCGCGCTGGGCGCCGATCGCGGCGGTGACGGCGGGGCCGCGGGTCGGCGCAGTGGAGATGCGCCAGACCGCGGCACTCCGCGGCTCGGCGAAGCTCGCAGCGTCGCGGATGCGGGCCCAAAGCGCTGTCCCCGCCCCGCCCTCGACGATCTCGGGCTGGCCGAAGCGCTTGAGCAGACGACGCAATTCGCCGAGACGATAATCGATCGACTCCGAGAAACCCTCGATCCGCATCAGCGTCCGCGCCGCCCCGCCTTCGATCCCGGCCGGCAGGTGAGCGGCTCCGGTCAGCTCGAAGGGCGAACCGAGGGCCGCGCTCAAGGCCGCGATGGCGCGGGCATCGTCGAGGTCCGGGAACGCGAGTGTGGCGACCCGTTCCTGAACGGGGAGCACCTTGAACGTCACTTCCGTCAGCAGACCCAGGGTGCCCCAGGAGCCGGCCATCAGCTTCACCAGGTCGAGCCCGGTGACGTTCTTCATCACCCGCCCGCCCGACTTGATCGCCTGGCCCCGTCCGTTGATGAAGCGCACGCCAATCAGGCTGTCGCGGGCGGCGCCCGCGTTGATCCGGCGTGGTCCGGAATTGTTGGCCGCCGCCACGGCACCGAAGGTCGGTTCGCCGGTCGTGCCCATCAGGGAGCGGTGGTCCATGGGCTCGAAGGGCAGCATCTGACCGCGCGCCGCGAGGAGGGCCTGCACCTCGGCCAGGGGCGTCCCGGTCCGGGCGGCGACGACCATCTCGGCGGGCTCATAGAGCGTGATGCCGGTCAGAGCCACGCTGGAGAGCGTCGCTTCGTCCTGGGCCGGTCGGCCGATCCCGGCCTTGGTCGCTCCGCCAACGAGGCGAAGCCGCTCCGGGCTCCCGACCGCCCCACGGACGATCTCGGCCGCGGCGCCCTCGTCGTGAGGCTCATATGTACGCATCGATTCCCACCCGATCCGGGGCACTCTGCGGCACCCTCGATCCTGTTCCTGTGGAGCCACCTTAGAGGAGGTTCGCGCCGATGGCATCCGGTCAGGAACGGCTATTCGGCCGGTACGGTCTCGGGTGGTGAACGGGTCAACCGCGCCGCCACGTGACCGCGCAGGCCCGCGATGTCGAAGAGCCAGACGAGCGCACCGTAGACCGCCATGCCGAGAGGCACGGAAAGCAGCAGCGCCCGTGTCGGCTCGATATGGCGCAGGGGTAACAGGCACAGTGCCATGGCGAGGGAGGCGATGCTGGCAGCCAGGATTTCCCACCAGGGCAGGTGCAGGCGCTGGGGTCCCGTGAGCGCACGCCAGGCCAGGATGAGGGTGGCGGCCCCGAGGCCTGCGGTCTGTGCGATCGCGACGCCCTCGGGACCGTACCGGGACGGCAGGAGCCACAGCCCGAGCCCGTTGAGGGCGAGCCCAACCAGAGCGGCGGCGATGACCGGGCGCGTGCGCCGACGAATCTGGAAGATCGGATTGAGGGCGAAGTTGGTCATCGCGAGGCAGAAGAAGCCCGGAACCATCAGCCCCGCATAAGCAGCGAAGGGGCCGCGGTAGGCCTCCGGCACCACCAGCGCCTCGAGGGCCGGGAGCACGGCCCAGAACCCGACCGCGCAGGGCAGAAGCAGCGCAACCACCACGCCGATATTGAGCCCGACCTGGCGCTCGGCCGCGGCACGCCCCTGTTCCTCCTCGACCCGGACCGCGAGCTGGAAGAGCAGCAGATCGAGGGCGGTCCCGAGGGTGCCGATGCTCCGGGTGGTGACATCGGCGGCGAGGGCGAAGTAGCCCGCCTCGGCGAGGCCCGCATGGGACGCGATGCTGCCCCGATTGAGGAACGGCATCAGCTGGTAGATCGCGTTGGCCGCGATGAGGGGTAGGCCGTAGGCGACGAAGAGCCGCCAGGCTTCCCGCAGCTTCAGCCGTACGCGTGGAACGATCGGATCGCGCAGCGGTCGATACAGCAGCAGGATCGCGAAGGCTTGGCTGATCCCGGCCGCCGTCAGAACCCAGACGGGTTGGGGGAAGAACCAGGCGGCACCCGCCATCAGCACGAAGGCGAGGCCGTTCTTCACCGCGACGAGATTGAAGTACAGCCGGCCGTCGAAGCGCGCCCGGGCGAGGGCCGCATGATAATCGAACACGCCGATGCCCAATGCGGCGACCGCGGCGCCCGCTGTGATCGCCAGGCGGCTTCCCGCGTTGGGCTCGAGCGTGAAACCCAGTCCCGCGCAGATCAAGGCCGCCACGAAGAGACTGAACGTGAGGGCCATGTAGGCCCGGTCCAAACCCTGCCGGATCCAGGGCTCGTCGATGCGGACCCGGGCTGAATAGAATCGTGTCGCGGATAGACGCAGCCACTCGAACAGGACGGTGTTGGCCACGATCGCACCGGCAGTCGCCAGAGCGAACAGACCGAACTCCGCTGGTCCCAGCAGCTTGGCGATGAGGAGGCCGAGGACGAAGTTCAGTCCGGCATTGAGGACGAAGGCAGCGATCACGGCCATGGCGCGACGGGTCATCCTCGGAGGCCGGCTGGACGGGGCATCGCCGCGCACAGCTCTAGCGCAGGAGACCTGACAGTCCGTCGACCGGTTACAACCAACCCCGGATGCGGAAGAAAACGATCGGAATGATGGCGCTTACGAGGATGAGCGCGAGGCCGTAGGGATAGCCGTAGGCCCATTCGAGTTCGGGCATGTGCTTGAAGTTCATTCCGTACATCGAAGCGATCAGGGTCGGCGGAATGCCGACCACCGATGCCACGGTGAGCACCCGGAAGGTGTTGTTCTGCTCGATGCTGATCAAGCCGAGGGTCGCGTCGAGAAGGAACTGAACGTTCTCGGAGAGCCGGATCTCGAACTCGTCGAGGGAGGCGATGTCGCGCCGCACGGCCTCGAAGCGCGGCACCTGTTCCTCGCCGAGGATATGCTCGCACTCGTTGGCCACGAAGGGCACGATCCGCTCCAGGCCGAGGAGGCTCGACCGGACCTTGCCGAGGGTCTTCCCGCGACGTCCGATGCCGCGCAGGATTCGGCGCAGCGCCAAGTCGCGCCGGCGCGGCGTGTGGTTGCGCAGCTTGGTGTCCCCGGCAGGCGCACCGCTGCGGACGTCGAAATCGAAGATCCGCGTGGACAACTCGTCGAGGTCGGCGCCCATGTCCTCAAGTGAATCGGCGAGGCTGTCGACGAGCTCCTCTATCAGGAGAAGGAAGATCTCGGTGGAGGTGGTGCCCGGCCCATCACCGGTGTCGATGCGCTTCTTGACCTCCGCGAAAGCCCGCAATTCGTGGAAGCGCACGGTGACAAGGCGGTCCCGGGTCAGCACGAAGCCCAAGGGCTTCAACTGCGTATCGAGCTTGTCGAAGGTGACCATCGGGGTCGAGAGTGAGAACCCGGTCTTCAAACGCCTCAGGCGGCTCGAATTCTCCACCTCGCTAAGGGCCTTGCGCGAAGGGACCCGGATGCCGGTGCAGGCCTCGATTCGCTCGGCCTCCTCGGCGCTCGGATCATCGAGATCGATCCATACGACCTCCGACGGATAGGCTGTCGCGGGCGCCTGTGCCTCGGGCTCGACCGCGCCCTGCGGACCATGAAGCTTGATCATCCGCGAAGGACTTTCCGGCGGCTCGTGGGATCGGGGGATAATCCTGTCGCCGGATCGTCGTCGGAGCCTGCGACAGTCTTGACTCGAACGGCTTCCGCGCCTAACTCGACGCCATCGTTAGCACTCACCCAAGGCGAGTGCTAACGGCCTGGGTTGAGCGCGCTGCCGCGCCGCATCAACGCCATCCACGAATTTGAAGCAAGAGGGCAGCTCATGAAGTTCCGTCCGCTGCACGACCGTGTCGTCGTCCGCCGCATCGAAGGCGAAGAGAAGACCAAGGGCGGCATCATCATCCCGGATACCGCCAAGGAGAAGCCGCAAGAGGGCGAGATCGTCGCCGTCGGTCCCGGCGCCCGCGATGAGGCCGGCCGGGTGAACCCGCTCGACGTCAAGGCCGGCGACCGCGTCCTGTTCGGCAAGTGGTCCGGCACCGAGGTCAAGATCGACGGTCAGGACCTCCTGATCATGAAGGAATCCGACATCATGGGCGTCGTCGCCTAAGTCGGGTTTCGGTTCTCCTCCCGTTCACGAGCCCTTCGAGGGTGCCATCCGGCGCCTCGGGGCCCATCACTGACAAGGATCTGACATGGCAGCGAAAGAAGTCCGCTTCGCCTCCGACGCCCGCGAGAAGATGCTCCGTGGCGTCGACATCCTCGCCGACGCGGTGAAGGTCACGCTCGGCCCCAAGGGCCGCAACGTCGTCATCGAGAAGTCCTTCGGCGCCCCGCGCATCACCAAGGACGGCGTCACCGTCGCCAAGGAGATCGAGCTCGCCGACAAGTTCGAGAACATGGGCGCCCAGATGGTGCGCGAAGTGGCCTCGAAGACCAACGACATCGCGGGTGACGGCACCACCACGGCCACCGTTCTGGCGCAGGCCATCGTCCGCGAAGGCGCCAAGTACGTCGCCGCCGGCATGAACCCGATGGACCTGAAGCGCGGCATCGACCTCGCTACCACCGCCGCCGTGAAGGACATCACGAGCCGCGCCAAGAAGGTCGCCTCGTCCGAGGAAGTTGCCCAGGTCGGCACCATTTCGGCCAACGGCGACAAGGAAATCGGCGAGATGATCGCCCACGCCATGCAGAAGGTCGGCAACGAGGGTGTCATCACCGTCGAAGAGGCCAAGACGGCCGAGACCGAACTCGACGTCGTCGAGGGCATGCAGTTCGACCGCGGCTACCTCTCCCCGTACTTCATCACGAATGCGGAGAAGATGGTCGCCGAGCTCGAGGACCCCTACATCCTCATCCACGAGAAGAAGCTGTCTTCGCTCCAGGCGATGCTGCCGGTTCTCGAGGCCGTGGTGCAGACCGGCAAGCCGCTCGTCATCATCGCCGAGGACATCGAGGGCGAGGCGCTCGCTACGCTCGTGGTCAACAAGCTGCGCGGCGGCCTGAAGGTCGCGGCCGTCAAGGCTCCGGGCTTCGGCGATCGCCGTAAGGCCATGCTCGAGGACATCGCGATCCTGACCCAGGGTCAGATGATCGCCGAGGATCTCGGCATCAAGCTCGAGAACGTCACCCTCCCGATGCTCGGCCGCGCCAAGCGCATCCGCATCGAGAAGGAGACCACCACGATCATCGACGGTCTCGGCGAGAAGGCAGATATCGAAGCCCGCGTCGGCCAGATCAAGGCGCAGATCGAGGAGACCACCTCGGACTACGACCGTGAGAAGCTCCAGGAGCGTCTGGCCAAGCTCGCCGGCGGCGTCGCGGTCATCCGCGTCGGCGGCGCGACCGAGGTCGAGGTCAAGGAGAAGAAGGACCGCGTCGACGACGCGCTCAACGCCACCCGCGCTGCGGTGGAAGAGGGCATCGTCCCCGGCGGCGGCACCGCCCTCCTCCGTGCCCGTGAGGCCGTCCGTGCTCTCAAGAGCGACAACCCGGACGTCCAGGCCGGCATCAAGATCGTGCTGAAGGCCCTCGAGGCTCCGATCCGCCAGATCGCCGCGAATTCCGGCGTCGAGGGCTCGATCGTGGTCGGCAAGATCACCGACAACACGTCCTCGATCACCTTCGGCTTCAACGCCCAGACCGAAGAGTACGTCGACATGATCCAGGCCGGCATCGTCGACCCGGCCAAGGTCGTGCGCACCGCCCTGCAGGACGCCGCCTCCATCGCCGGCCTCCTCGTCACCACCGAAGCCATGATCGCCGATGCTCCGAAGAAGGACAGCGGTGCCCCGGCGATGCCGGGCGGCGGCGGCATGGGCGGCATGGACTTCTAAGGCGTCCAAACTGCACCTTATCGGAATGGGGGTCGCCGCGAGGCGGCCCCTTTTTTATCCGCGGCACAGCCATCGGCGGCCGAATAGTCGGGACAGCAGCAGGCGCGTCAGGCGGCCTTCTCTATTGGGTGTTTCAGGTCAAGAGGGATTATCGCCAACCTGCTCTCGTCCGTGTTGG
>NZ_LMMK01000013.1:0-67011 GCF_001422795.1 Methylobacterium sp. Leaf88
CCACCTCCAACTCCTCCCCACAAGGGGGAGGAGGGCACCTTGAGGTCCTACTGGTAGCCCTTCGGGAAGGGGTTCGGCTCGATCAGGTCGGGGCTCTCGTAGACCACCTCGAACTGGCCCGAGGGCAGGGCCCTGGCGACCCGGGTCTTCGACCAGAGGTGATGGTTCGGGTGGATCTTGACGTAGCCTTCCGGCGCCTCCTTGAACTCGAGGCCCGGCGAGGCGGCGACCACCTTGTCGACGTCGAAGGAGCCGGCCTTCTCGCAGGCCATCTTCCAGAGGAACGGCCCGAGATAGGCGGCCTGGGTCACGTCGCCGATGACGGTCTTCTCGCCCCACATCTTGTGGAAGGCGGCGACGAACTTCTCGTTGTTCGGGTTCTTGAGCGACTGGAAGCACTTCATGCAGGAATAGGCGCCGGCGATGTTGTCTCCGCCGATGCCGTCGACCTCGTCCTCGGTCACCGAGATCGTCAGCAGGGTCTGCTTCGCGAGGTCGATGCCGGCCGCCTTGAGCTGCTTGTAGAACGCCACGTTCGAGCCGCCGACCACGTCCGTGAAGATCACGTCCGGCTTGGTGAGCTTGAGCTTGTTGATCACCGAGTTGAACTGCGTGTGGCCCAGCGGGAAATATTCCTCGCCGACGACCTTGGTCTTGAGCACGTTCTCGATGTGCTTGCGGGCGATCTTGTTCGAGGTGCGCGGCCAGATGTAGTCCGAACCGATGAAGAAGAACGTCTTGGCGTTCTTTTCCTTGGTGACCCAGTTCAGCGATTCGAGGATCTGCTGGGTGGCCTCCTGGCCGGTGTAGAAGACGTTCTTCGACTGCTCCAGGCCCTCGTAGAAGGTCGGGTAGTACAACAGGCCGTTATACTGCTCGAAGACCGGCAACGCGGCCTTGCGCGAGGCCGAGGTCCAGCAGCCCATCACGGCGGCGCAGTGGTCGTTGACGAGGAGCTTCTTGGCCTTCTCGGCGAAGGTCGGCCAGTCGGAGGCGCCGTCCTCCTGGATGATCTTGATCTTGCGGCCGAGCACGCCGCCCGCCTCGTTGATCTGGGAGATCGCGAGCTTCTCGGCCTGGATCGAGCCGGTCTCGGAGATCGCCATCGTGCCGGTGGCCGAGTGCAGGATGCCGACCGTGACCTCCGTGTCGGTCACGGCGAGGCCGGTGGTGTTCACCGCCGAGGTCGGCGGCGCCGCCGCGAAGCTCATGCGCGGCATCAAGGCGATCGCCGGAGCGCCGGCGAGCCCCATGAGAAGCCTGCGCCGGAGCGCCGATTGCAGGCCGTTGCCCTTGTCCTCTGCCATCGTGCCCAAAACCCCTGTCGGTCGTCGCACGGCGCATCGGACGGCCGCGGATCGACGGAGCGGAGGCTAGGCCGCGTTGTGCAGTGCGGCCTATACGCTGTTTTGCGTATGTCGGAGCCGGGCGGACAGGCCCATTCTGGCGAACTGCCCGCGAGTCCAGGGTCCCATCGCCGCTCCGGCCACTGGACGGAATGCGCGCCCACGTGGAAACACGGGATCGGGCACGGTCCTTGCTACGCTGGGGACGACGGAGCGCCACGGTTTCGGACAGGCCGGGATGCCGCGCCAGACCCCGCGCCGCATGATACCGTCCCCGCCGAACACGATGACCGAGCACCAGCGTATCCTGCCGATCCGGCGCGACTACAACCGCCTCGTCGCCGACGAGACGCTGGAGGACTATGCCCTGCGCTTCACCGCCAAGAAGGCGCGGCGCTGGTCCGGGTTCCGGGTCGCCCAGACCGCCCTCGGGTCGCTCTCCTTCCTGGCCCTGGAGGCGATCGGCGGCACCCTGGTGCTGACGGTCGGGTTCACCAACACCCTGGCGGCGCTCCTGGTGGTCAGCGCCATCATCTTCGCCACCGCGACGCCGATCAGCCTCTACGCCGCCCGCTACGGCGTCGACATCGACCTCCTCACCCGGGGCGCCGGCTTCGGCTATATCGGCTCGACCGTGACCTCGCTGATCTATGCGAGCTTCACCTTCCTGTTCCTCGCCATCGAGGCGGCGATCATGGCCCTGGCGCTGGAGCTGTGCTTCGGGCTGCCGCCGAGCCTCGGCTACCTCGTCAGCGCCCTCGCGGTGATCCCGCTGGTCGTCTACGGCTTCGCCATGATCAGCCGCTTCCAGCTCTGGACGCAGCCGATCTGGATCGTCCTGAACCTCGTGCCGCTCGCCTGCATCGCCTGGGCCGGGGACGCTCCGGTGGCGGCCTGGCTCGCCCATCCGGGGGCCGACGGACTCGGGGGCTTCGACTGGCCCCGCTTCGGGCTGGCCTCCGGCATCCTCCTGGCGCTGCTGGCCCAGGTCGGCGAGCAGGTCGATTTCCTGCGCTTCGTGCCGGCGCGCACGCCCGAGCGCGCCGGGCGCTGGTGGGCGGCGGTGCTGGGCGCCGGCGGCGGCTGGATCCTGCCCGGGATGCTCAAGATCCTGCTCGGGTCGTTCCTGGCCGTGCTTGCGATCGCGCACGGCGTTCCGGCCGAGCGGGCCGCCGAGCCGACCCAGATGTACGCGGTGGCCTTCGGCTACGTGGTGCCCTCGGGCATGGGCGCGGTCGCCCTGATGACCCTGTTCGTGGTGGTCTCGCAGCTCAAGATCAACGTCACCAACGCCTATGCGGGCTCCATCGCCTGGTCGAACTTCTTCTCGCGCCTGACGCACAGCCATCCGGGCCGCGTGGTCTGGCTCGTCTTCAACGTCGCCATCGCCCTGCTGCTGATGGAGCTCGGCATCGACAAGACCATCGTCAGCACCCTGTCGCTCTACGCCGTGGTGGTCTCGGCCTGGGTCGGCGCGCTGGCGGCGGACCTCGCCATCAACAAGCCCTTCGGCCTGTCGCCCCCCGGCATCGAGTTCAAGCGCGCCCATCTCTACGCCGTCAACCCGGTGGGCACCGGCGCCATGGCGCTGGCGATCCTCACGGGGTTCGTGGCCCATGCGGGCTGGCTCGGGACGCAGGCCGTGCCGTTCGCGCCGCTGCTGGCCCTGGTCGTCGCCGTCGCGGGCGCCCCCGCGATCGCCCTCGCCACCGGCGGGCGCTACTACCTCGCTCGTACCCCGCGCACGGACTGGCAGGGGGCGACCGAGATCACCTGCCGGGTCTGCGAGCACCCGTTCGAGCCCGAGGACATGGCCCAGTGCCCGGCCTATGCCGGGCCGATCTGCTCCCTGTGCTGCTCCCTCGACGCCCGCTGCGGCGATCTCTGCAAGCCGCACGGCCGCCTGGAAGCCCAGGCCCAGAGCGTGCTCGCCCGGGTCGCCCCGGCCCGCACCGCCGCCTGGATCGGCGCGCCGCTGGGGCGCTACCTCGCGCTGATGCTCACCCTGGTGGCGGCGATCGGGCTGATCCTCGGCATCGTTCATGCGGGGGCCAGCGCCGAGCATCCCGAGCACCGCGCGGTGCTCGGCGCGGCGCTGACCAGCGTGTTCCTGATCCTCATCGTGATCCTGGGCATCGTCGCCTGGCTGTTCGTGCTGGCCCAGGAGAGCCGCCGGGTCGCCCTGGAGGAGACCGCCCGCCAGACCGGGCTCTACCAGGCCGAGATCGAGGCCCACAAGGTCACGGACGCCAAGCTGCAGCAGGCCAAGGAGGTGGCGGAGGCCGCCAACCTCGCCAAGAGCCGCTACGTGGTCGGCATCAGCCACGAGCTGCGCACGCCCCTCAACGCGGTGCTGGGCTACGCGCAGCTCCTCGAGGGCGATCCCGCGATCCCGGCCCCGCGCCAGAACGGGATCCGGGTCATCCGGCGCTCGGCCCAGCACCTCTCGGGGCTGATCGACGGCCTGCTCGACATCTCCCGGATGGAGGCGGGCCGCCTCCAGATCCACCGCAACGAGGTCCGGCTCGCCGACTTCCTCGACCAGATCGTCGACATGATCCGGCTCCAGGCCCACGGCGCCGCCCTGGCGTTCCGCTTCACCCGGCCCGAGACCCTGCCGGCGGTGGTCGCCACGGACGAGAAGCGCCTGCGCCAGATCCTGCTCAACCTCCTGTCGAACGCGATCAAGTTCACCCCCGCCGGCACGGTGACCCTCGACCTGACCTACCGCAGCCAGATCGCGGTGTTCACGATCAGCGACACCGGCCTCGGCATCCGCCCGGACGACCTGGAGCGCATCTTCGAGCCGTTCGAGCGCGGCTCGATGGCCGCCGCCCGCTCCACCCCCGGCACCGGCCTCGGGTTGACCATCGCGCACCTGCTCGCCCAGGTGATGGGGGGCGAGATCACGGTGGCGAGCGAGGTCGGGCGCGGCACGCGCTTTCGCCTCCGGCTGATGCTGGCCTCGGTGGCGCGGCCCAAACCCGTGCTGGCGGCGCAGGCGAGCGCCCCGCCGCGCGTCTACGCGGGGGCCCGCCGCACGATCCTGGTGGCCGACGACGATGCCGCCCATCGCGGGCTGATGCGCGACATCCTCGAACCCCTCGGCCTGGTGGTCTGGGAGGCGGGCGACGGCCCGGCCTGCCTGGCGCTGGCCGAGACCCAGCCGCCGGACCTGTTCCTCCTCGACATCGCCATGCCGGGCATGAGCGGCTGGGGGCTGGCCAAGGCCCTGCGGGAGGCCGGCCACACGGCGCGCATCGCCATGATGTCGGCCAACGTGCACGAGATCAGCCCGGTGCGGGGCGACGACGCGCCTCACGACGCGATCATCGCCAAGCCCTTCGACCTGCGCGACTTCCTCGAATGCGTCACCGGGCTCCTCGGCCTCGACTGGACGGCGGGGGACGCGCCCGCGCCGCCCCCGCCCGAGGCCGCCGCGCCGGACCCGCGGCCGGAGCACCTCGCCGACCTCCTGCGCCTCGTGCGCATCGGGCACGTCCGCGGCATCGAGGCGAAGCTCGCCGAGATGGACAGCGGCCCCGCGGCACCGACCGCCTTCATCGCGCAGATGCGGGGGCTCACCGCCGCCTTCGACCTGCGCCGCGCCCGGGCGGTGATCGAGGGCCTGCTGGAGCCCGCCGATGGCTGAGGCGCAGCGCGACACCGTCCTGGTGGTCGACGATTCCCCCGAGACCCTGAGCTTCCTCACCGAGGCGATCGAGCGCTCGGGCGCCACCGTGCTGGTGGCGGTGGCGGGCGACCTCGCCCTGGCCCTGGTCGACGAGATCACCCCCGACGTCATCCTGCTCGACGCGATGATGCCCGGCATGGACGGGTTCGAGACCTGCCGCCGCCTCAAGGCGAAGGGGCACCTCGCCCACGTGCCCGTCATCTTCATGACCGGCCTGTCGGAGACCGAGCACATCGTGAAGGGCCTGGAAGCGGGGGGCGTCGACTACGTCACAAAGCCCATCGCCCCCGACGAGATCCTGGCCCGCATCCGCGTGCATCTCGCCGGTGCCCGGGCGGCCCAGAGCGCGCGCGCCGCCCTCGACACCACCGGCCGCACCCTGTTCGCGGTGGACCGCGACGGCACGGTCCTGTGGGGCACGCCCCAGGCCGCCCGGCTGCTCGGCGGCTTCACCGAGCCCGGCGCTCCCTCGAGCCTGCCGCCGCAGGGGGCCGCCTGGCTCCGGGGCTGCCTCGCCGGCACGGGCGCGCCGGCCCTGACCCTCGGCGACCGCGCGGGCACCGCCTATACCTTCAGCTTCATCGGCGGCACCGGCGACGAGATCCTGCTGCGCCTGTCGCGCGACGGCACCGAGGCGGGCCTGGAACGCCTGCGCCTGCGCCTGCGGGTCACCGGACGGGAGGCGGAGGTGCTGCTCTGGCTCTCGCGCGGCAAGTCGAGCCGCGACATCGGCGAGATCCTGGGCCTGAGCCCCCGCACGGTGACGAAGCACCTGGAGGGGATCTACGAGAAGCTCGGCGTCGAGAACCGCACGGCCGCGTCCGTCATCGCCGCCCGCCACCTGCAGGACCTCGACTGACGGGCGGCGGAGCGGATATTTCCGGCCCACCCCCTCGCTTTGGCGGCGCGACACACGATCTATCAGACAGGTCAGGCTGGGAGCTTCGCGATGAACTGGATGACGTGGTTGGTCGGCCGCTGCGTGGACCTCACCGAGCGCGTCGTGCCCGGCCTCGAGCGGCGCGAACCCGGACGGCCGGGCGCGCCGCCGGCCCTGCGCGGCCGGGTGCGCGGCTCGGGCTCCGAGCCGGCGGTGATGCAGCCCGGGGCCGGCCCGCGCCCGGACTGATCCGGTTCGACCGGCCCTCAGGCCAGGGCGCGGGCCGCGGCGCCGGCCTTGCGCACCGAGGCGTCGACGTCGATCGTGGCGGCGGCGATCCCGTCCATGTTCTGGCGCACGACCTCGACGCTCCGGGCGGCATTCTGCATGTTGATCGTCATGTCGCGGGTCACCGCGGCCTGCTCGGTCACGGCCGAGGAGACGCTCAGCGAGATCTCGCTGAGATGGCCGATCGTCCGGGCGATGGCCTCGATCGCGGTCACGGCCTGGGTGGTGGAGCCCTGCACCGCCGCGATCTGCGTCCCGATCTCCTCCGTGGCCCGGGACGATTGGTTTGCCAGGGCCTTCACCTCGGCGGCGACCACGGCGAAGCCGCGGCCCGCCTCGCCGGCGCGGGCTGCCTCGATGGTGGCGTTGAGCGCCAGCAAGTTGGTCTGGTCGGCGATCGTGCGGATGACCGAGATCACCTCGCCGATCTTGTCGGCGGCCGAGGTCAGCCCGGCGATGATGCCGGAGGCCTCCTCGGCCCGGATCACCGCCTCCTCGGACGCGACCTTCGCCTCGGACGCGTGGCGGCTCAGTTCCTCGATGGAGGCCGAGAACTCCTCGGCGCCGGCCGCCACCGCCTGGACGTTGCCGGAGGTCTGGGCCGCCGCCTCCGCCGTGAGGGTCGCCTGATGGCTGACGTCGGAGATCGAGCCGGTGATGACCCCGAGATCCTTGTCGATCGCCTGCTGGCCCTCGTGCCGACGCAGCCGGTCGGCGACCTGGGCGGTGACGTCGCTGGCGAACTTCACCACGGAGACCACCCGGCCGTCGGGTCCGAAGACCGGATTGTAGGCGCCGTAGATCCACACCTCGCGGCCGCCCTTCGCCAGGCGACGGAACTCGCCGGCCTGGTAGGCGCCGCCCGCCAGCGCCGTCCAGAAGGCGGCGTAGGCCGGCGTGTCCCGGTCCGCCGGCGCCACGAACTGGCTGTGGTGCCGACCCTTGATCTCGTCGAGGGTGTATCCGAGCGCGGCGAGGAAGTTCGGGTTGGCGTCGGTGACGAGACCGTCCGGCGTGAAGTGGATCACCGCCTGCGACCGGTTGATCGCCGCGATCTGGCCCTCGAACGCGGCGTTGCGCGCCACCTGCGCGGTGATGTCCGTGGCGAACTTCACCACCTTCACCGGCTTGCCGCGGCGATCGAGGATCGGGTTGTAGCTCGCCCGGATCCAGATCCGGCGGCCGTCCTTGCCGATCCGGCAGAAATCGCGCGCCTGGTGCTCGCCCCGGCGCAGGCTGTCCCAGAAGGCCCGGTAGGCCGGGGTGTCCCGCTCCTCCGGAGGGACGAACAGGCTGTGCGGGCGGCCACGGACCTCTGCGAACGTATAGCCGATGAGATCGAGAAAGATCTGGTTCGCGCTCTGGACACTTCCATCCATCGCGAACTCGATTCGACCTTGCGATCGATCGAGCGCTTCGAGTGTTGCACGAAGACCGGCGCCCAACATCGTCAATTTCTTTCGCGGAAACGGTGACTGATACGCGACTAGACGGGTCGCATTTTGATGCTCGTAACTTTAATTACAATCCGTGAATTTGTCTTTAACGGTCGAAGATCCTGAAACGACTTTGCAAAAAACAACATATGAAAGCGTGCCGAGCGCCCTCGCATCCGGACGCGGGCCGGGTCCGTGCGACACCGGCCAACCGCGCAATCCGAGGCCGCCGCTCGGTCGCGCGGGAGAGGGGCGCCGCCGTTCACGAGTCGCGGGGCGGATGAACCTTGGCCGAGACTTCATGCGTTAGGTCGTCACGATCGCGCCGCACGGTGCGATCGGCGCGATGCCAGGGAATCCGATGCCAGGGATTCCATTTTCCAGGGTTCCGATGACGCACCATCAGTCCGACCGTCCGATCTTCGCCGCCCCGCCGCGCCTCTCGGCCCGCCCCCGGCGGCGGGGCCGGACGCGCGCCGCGGCCCTCCTGGGCGCCGTCCTCCTCCCCGGGGTCGTCTTCCTCCCCCGCTCGGTCCTGGCGCAGGGCGCCGCCGCCGCCGCGCCGACGGCGACGCTCACGAAGGTGGCGAGCTTCGACCACCAGGTGACAGGGGTCACCGTCTCCAAGGACGGGCGGATCTTCGTGAACTTCCCGCGCTGGACCGAGGACACCGCGGTGTCGGTGGCCGAATTGAAGGACGGCAAGCTGGTGCCGTTCCCGGATGCGGCCTGGAACTCCTGGCGCAACGCCAAGAAGGACGAGATCTCGGCCAAGGATCACTGGGTCTGCGTCCAGAGCGTGGTGGCGAGCCCGAACGGCAACCTCTGGGTCCTCGATCCGGCCGCCCCCGCCATGGCGGCTCTGGTGCCCGGCGGTCCCAAGCTCGTCGAGATCGACCTGAAGACCAACCAGCCCGCGCGCACCATCGCGTTCGACGAGAGCGTGGCGCCGCAGGGCTCCTACCTCAACGACGTGCGCTTCTCCCCCGACGGCAAGACCGCCTACCTCACCGATTCCGGCGCCCGGGGCGCCCTGGTGGTGGTCGACCTCGACAGCGGCCGGGCCCACCGGGTCCTCGACGGCGACCCGTCGACCCAACCCGACACGGGCGTCACCGTGACCTATGACGGCAAGCCCCTGCGCCGGCCGGACGGGCGCGGCGTCGAGTTCGCCGCCGACGGCATCGCCCTCTCCCCCGACGGCAAGACGCTGTACTGGCAGGCGATCAAGGGCAAGACGCTCTACAGCCTGCCCACCGAGACGCTCGCGGGGAGCATCACCACCGCGCTGATGCCGACCGCGCTGGCCGACAAGAGCGTGTCGGGCCGCATCGAGATCGTGGGCGAGAACGGCCCCGCCGACGGCCTGATCATCGCCCGCAAGGACGGCCGGATGTACGTGACCTCGCCGCAGGACGATGCGATCAAGGTGCGCGACCTCTCGGCGAAGGGGAACACCCTGAGCACCGTGGTGCAGGACGCGCGCCTGCGCTGGCCCGACACCTTCGCGGAAGGGCCCGACGGGACGCTCTACGTCACCACCTCGCGCATCCAGGATTCGGCCTTCTACAAGCCCGATGCGCCGGCGGCCCTGCCGACGGAGCTGTGGAGCTTCAAGCCGGGGACCCCGGACGCCACCGGCTCGACCGCCCCCGCACCGGCCGCGCGCTGACCCGTCCCGCGCCGCCCCGGCCACGGGGCGGCGCGCTCATCGCACCCGCAGCCCATCGAGGACCGATGCCGACGATACGACGACGCGCGCTGCTCGGCGGCGCGGGAGCGGCCCTCGCCCTGCGTGCCTGGCCGGCCGCAGCGGCCCCCATCGTCCGGGTCGACGATCCGCGGCTGAGCGAGGTGGTCGATCCCGGCGCGGTGCTGCGCACCCTCTATGCCGGCGGGCGCTGGTGCGAGGGCCTGTGCTACGCCCCGGGCCTCGGCGGCCTGATCGTCAGCGACGTCCGGGCCAACCGGATGATCCGGATCGCCGACGACGGCGGCACCGGCGTGTTTCGCGACCCCTCGAACAACGCCAACGGCAACACGCTCGACGCCGAGGGCCGCCTCGTCACCTGCGAGCATCGCGGGCGGCGGGTGGTGCGGCGGGAGCCGGACGGCCGCCTCACGGTGCTGGCCGACGCCTTCGCGGGCCGGCCGCTGAATTCCCCGAACGACGCCTCCCTGGCCCCGGACGGCGCGATCTGGTTCACCGACCCCGTCTTCGGCATCACCATGCCGGACGAGGGCCTAATGGCGCCGCCGGCGCAAGGGGCCCGGCGGGTCTACCGGATCGACCCGGCCGGCCGGGTCGAGGGCATGACCGACGCCGTCGGCCAGCCCAACGGCATCGCCTTCAGCCCGGACGGGACGCGCCTCTACGTCAGCGACACCAGCGCCGCCCTGAAGAATCCCGAGGGCGCGCGCACCATCCTGGCCTTCCCGGTGGTGGAGGGCCGGAGGCTCGGCGCGCCCGAACCCTTCGCCACCGTGGAGGCCGGCGTGCCGGACGGCCTCGCGGTGGATGCCGACGGCCGGGTCTATGCCGCCTGCTTCGACGGTGTGCGGATCTATGCGCCCGACGGCACGCCCCTCGGACGCATCGCCACCGCGACCGACGCCGCCAACGTGGCCTTCGGCGGCCCGGACGGCCGGCGCCTCTTCATCGGCGCGGGCGCGCACGTCCTCGCCATCGACCTCAAGGTGCGCGGCCCCGCCAGGGGCTGACCCGCCATGTCCCCCATCCTCGCTCGACCGGATCCCGCCATGACGCTCGCTCGCCGTGACCTCCTCGCCGCCGGCTTCGCCGGTGCGGCAGCCCTCGCCCGACCCGGCGAGGCCGCGGCCGCGCCGTCCTCCGAGGTCGCCACCCACCGGGCGGCGGGCGGGCTCGAACTCGCGTTCACGGCGAACGCCCCCTCAACCCCCACCGGTCTCGCCATCTCGTCCGGCGGCCGGCGCTTCGTGATGATGCCCCGCTTCACCGCGACGGTGCCCTACACCCTGGGCGAGGTGCTGGCGGACGGGGAGGTCCGGCCCTACCCGGACCTGCCGACGAACCAGCCCGACCCGGAGCAGCCGCAGGCGCGCCTGTTCCACGTGCCCAACGGCGTCTTCGACCGCGACGACACCCTGTGGTGCCTCGATGCCGGCCTGCCGGACGGCTCCGGCCCGCCGGTGAAGGGCGGCGCGAAGCTCGTGCAGATCGATCTTGCCGACAACCGCATCCGCCGCGTGGTGCCCCTGGAGGCCGGCATCACCCCGACCTCGTCGCTCAACGACCTGCGGGTGGACATCCGCGACGGGTACGCCCGCGCCTACGTCACCGACCAGGGCCAGGACGGGGAGGGCGCCATCCTGGCCGTCGACCTCGCCAGCGGCCGGGTGGTGCGACGCCTCGCGGGCCATGCCAGCACCCGGTCGCAGAAGGGCCTCCTCAAGATCGTCGAGGACCGCCCGGTGGTGCAGCGGAAGGGAGAGGGGCCGCCGCGCCCGGTCCAGGGCGGGGCCAACGGCATCGCGCTCAGCCCCGACGGCCGGCGCCTCTACTACGCGCCCCTGATCGGGCGCCGCCTCTACGCCGTGGAGACCGCCGCGCTCCTCGATCCCGGGGCCAGCGACGGGTCCGTGGCGGCCGGCGTCACGGATCTCGGCGAGAAGGGCATGACCGGCGGCCTGACCACGGATTCCAAGGACCGGGTCTACCTCGCCCTGCAGGAATTCAACGCGGTCGGCCGGCGCGACCCCGACGGCACCGTCACGATCATCGCCTCCGATCCGCGCCTGATCTGGGCCGACACGTTCTGGATCACCCCCGACCGCTGGCTCTACATCTCGTCCGCCCAGGTGAACCGACGCCCGGAATACAACGGCGGCAAGGACCTGCAGGCGCCGCCCTACGCCATCCTGCGGATGCGGATCGACGCCGATCCGGCGTGAGGCGCACGAGGACTCGGCCCGGGGAACGGCCCAACCGTTCCCCGGCCCTACGTCCGGAGGTTGCAACACAACCTTAAACCCCCCGCCCTACGATCGGTGCGTGTAGGCCGCATCGGGGCGAGGCATGCCGCAGCGAAGAACGACGATCAACGCCATTCGCGGTCTGTGCCTGATCAACATCTTCGTGAACCACATCCAGGACGGCGCCGTCTCGGCCGTGTCGCCCTCCCGGCTCGGCTTCTCCGACAGCGCCGACATCTTCGTCCTGCTCAGCGGCATCTCCATCGCCCTCGCGGGGAGCCAGGCCTCGCGGCGCCGCCTGCCGGACATCGTCGCCCATCTGTGGCGGCGGGCGGCCCGGATCTACGCCTTCGAACTGGTCATCGTCTTCGCGACGCTCGGTCTCCTGGCGGCCATCCTCGCCCTTCGAGGCGTGACGGGCGTGCACGCGCAGGACACCGCCCTGCTGCGGGACCACGGCTTCCCGAACCTGCTGAGCCATGCCCTGACCCTCCGCCAGACGGTGGGCTACTCGTCCGTCCTGCGCCTGTACGTGGCCCTGATGCTGATCGCCCCGATCCTGCTGCGCCTCGCCGGGTGGCGGTTCTGGGCGCCCCTGCCGCCGGCACTGCTGCTCTGGATCGCGGCCGGCCACTTCCATCTGGTGCTGAGCAACAGCCTCTCGGGCGCGCCCTTCGCCCTGACGATCCTGCCCTGGACCCTGATCTTCGCCCTGGGGATCACCATCGGGCAGGGCCTGGTCGACGGCGTCGCCCTGCCGCGCCCCCGGGGGCTGACCGGCCTCGCCCTGGGCTACCTCGTCAGCTACCTCGTCCTGGCGGTGGTCGTGGTTCGTCTCTGGCCGGCGGCCGCGGACTGGGCCGCGACGCGCAACGACGCCTTCTGGCTCGGCGCGAGCAAGACCTACCAGTCGCCCCTGCGCGTCCTGCACGTTCTCGCCCTGGCCTACCTGGTGATGGCCCTGCCGCGCGCCCCGCTCATCCGCCTGCTGCACCAGGTGCCGCGCGACCACCCGCTGACCCGCCTCGGCCGCCGGTCCTTGCCGGTCTTCACCGCCGGCGCGATCGGGGCCGTGCTCGCCAGCGAGGCGCTGGATCTGGCCGCCATTCCCCTGAACGCCGCCTGGCTTCCCCTGCTGCTTCTGGAGGCCGGCATGATCGCGCTGTTCGTCGGCACCGCCCTGCGGATCGCCGGGCGCCCGGGCCGGGTGCGGCCCGCCCACCCCGCGCCGCCGGAGGTCCGGGTCGCAGGCCTGCGGAAGACCCCGGCGATCGCCTGACGCCCTATTCCGACCAGCGCAGGGCCGCGGCGGCGGCGAGCGTCCCGATCACGCCCGCGATCAGGCTGAGGGCGCACAGGATGGCCAGCGGCGTGGTGAACGGGACGGTGCCGCCGAGGGCCGATTCACTCGCCGAGACGCCGAAGATCAGCGTCGGGATCATCAGCGGCAGCACCACGACCGCCAGGATGAGGCCGCCCCGGCGGATCGAGGCGGTGAGGGCCGCGCCGACCGCGCCCACGAAGGTCAGGGCCGGGGTGCCCACCAGGAGGGTGAGCGCGGTCGCCGCCATCGCCCGGCCGTCGAGGGCGACGAGGAGCCCGAAGAGGGGCGAGGCGAGGGCGAGGGGCAGGCCAGTGGTGAGCCAGTGGGCCAGCACCTTGGCGAGCACCACGCCCTCCAGGGGGGCCGGCGAGCCGGTCATCAGGTCGAGGGAGCCGTCCTCCTCGTCGGCCTGGAACAGGCGGTCGAGGCCGATCAGGGTCGAGAGCACGGCGGCGAGCCAGAGGATCGCCGGGCCGATCCGCGACAGCAGGTTCAGGTCCGGGCCGAGGGCGAACGGCACCAGGGCGACGATCATCAGGAAGAACACGAGGGAGAGCGCCCCCGAGCCGCCGACGCGGGCGGCGAGGGCGAGGTCGCGGGCGACGAGGGCCCTCAAGACGCGCATCACCACCAGACCTCGTCGGCCGCGACCGTCGTCCGGGCCAGCGTCGGTGGGGCGGGTGCGGGCGCCTCGATCCGCAGTTCCTGGGCGTCGGCGAGGCCGAGGGCCTGGTGCGTCGCCGCGATGACGAGGCCGCCCGTCGCCCGGTGCCGCGCCATCATCCCGGCCAGGACCGCCTGCGAGGCGGCATCGAGGGCGGCCGTCGGCTCGTCGAGGAGCCAGAGCGGGCGCCGGCAGACCAGGAGGCGGGCCAGCGCCACCCGCCGGCGCTGGCCGGCGGAGAGATAGGCCACGGGAAGCCGCAGGGCGTGGCCGAGGCCGAGTTCCTCCAGGGCCGCCCGCGGGGTCGCGGTCGGCGCGCCGAGGAGGTCGCGGGCAAAGGCGAGGTTCTCTTCCGCCGTCAGCGGGCTCTTCAGCCCGTCGCGGTGGCCGACCACGTGCAGGCACTCGGACAGGGTCGCCTCGCCAACCTCGCTCGCCGCGACGGTCCCGGCCTCGGGCTTGAGCCGGCCGGCCAGCACCGCGAGCAGCGTCGACTTGCCGGCCCCGTTCCGCCCGGTGACCATCAGCGCCTCCCCCGGCCCGAGGGCGAAGGACAGGTTCGCGAAGATGCGGCGGCCGGACCGGCGGACGGCGAGGTCTTGAGCGGTCAGCCGCACGGGGGGTCCTGAATCATGAGCCTCAAGAGGTGGCGCCTGTCGAGCAGACCGAACGAAGGAATGTGCGGTCTCCGTCCCCCGGCGCTTCGCCCATCGCACGCGGATCGTTCGGTGGCGAGACCCGGGCGCGCAAAATGGACCCAGCCGACGGTCGCACGGTCCGTCGCACCATCCGGAGCCGGGGAGCACCGTGGCGACCGCGATCCGGGCCGGCATGCCGGAGCACATCCCAAACGTGCTATTCGAGCCCTCTCGCTCTCGACGGCTGTGGATCGGACGCTCCCGAGCTTCGCGTGGCTTTCGTGGTACGATCGCTCTCGACCTTCCCTTTCATCACCGCCTTCCTCGATCGTGGGCGAAGGCCCCGAGCCGATGACGTCCCGATACGACGCCGAGACCGACGCCCTCGACGTGCAGCTCGCCGAGGCGAGGATCGTCGGAAGCGAGATCCTCGACGCATCCCGGCATGTGGCCGAGGGGGCGGATCTGGCGCATCTGGTCGCGGCGTAGACCCGCCCTCCGAACAGATCCCACGCGCTGTCAGGCGCCCGGTAGCGGCCAGTTTCGAAGTGTTCTATAACGCGCGCAGGCTGCGCCGCGCGAGATTTCAGGGCGTCCAAATCGCCCTTCGCGCAACATCCTATCCGGGCACCCCCGGGGCGGCGCGCGCTTCATAGCGCTCCCAGCCGAACACGTGTTTTCGTGGCGCAGGTTATGCCTGCGCGTGTTCGACCAACCGCTCGCGAGGAAACAGAACGCCGTGGCATCGCTCGACAGCTTCCAGTCCCGCCAGACCCTGACGGTCGGCGACAAGGCCTACACCTATTACTCGATCCCGCACGCCGAGAAGGCCGGCCTCGCCGACGCCACCGCGCTGCCCTTCTCCATGAAGGTGCTGCTCGAGAACCTGCTGCGCTTCGAGGACGACCGCTCGGTCAAGAAGGACGACATCTCCGCCACCGTCGCCTGGCTCGGCAACAAGGGCAAGACCGAGACCGAGATCGCCTTCCGGCCGTCGCGCGTGCTGATGCAGGACTTCACCGGCGTGCCCGCGGTGGTCGACCTCGCGGCGATGCGCGACGCGATGGTGGCGCTCGGCGGCGACCCGCAGAAGATCAACCCGCTGGTGCCGGTCGACCTCGTGATCGACCACTCGGTGATCGTCGACGAGTTCGGCACGCCGAAGGCGCTGGCCGACAACGTCGCGCTCGAATACTCGCGCAACGGCGAGCGCTACACCTTCCTGAAGTGGGGCCAGTCGGCCTTCGACAACTTCTCCGTCGTGCCGCCCGGCACCGGCATCTGCCACCAGGTGAACCTCGAGTTCCTGTCGCAGACCGTGTGGACGAAGCAGGATCCCGATGCTTCGGACGGCACCGAGCTCGCCTATCCGGACAGCCTCGTCGGCACAGATTCGCACACCACCATGGTGAACGGCCTGGCCGTGCTGGGCTGGGGCGTCGGCGGCATCGAAGCCGAGGCCGCGATGCTCGGCCAGCCGCTCTCCATGCTGATCCCCGAGGTCGTCGGCTTCAAGCTGTCGGGCAAGCTGCCCGAGGGCACCACGGCCACCGACCTCGTGCTCACCGTCACGCAGATGCTGCGCAAGAAGGGCGTGGTGGGCAAGTTCGTGGAATTCTACGGCCCCGGCCTCGACGACATGGCGGTGGCCGACCGCGCCACGATCTCCAACATGGCCCCCGAATACGGCGCCACCTGCGGGTTCTTCCCGATCGACCAGAAGACCATCGACTTCCTCACCGTCACCGGCCGCGCCGACGACCGGATCGCCCTGGTGGAGGCCTACGCCAAGGCGCAGGGCATGTGGCGCGACGCGGCCACGCCGGACCCGGTCTTCACCGACACGCTCGAACTCGACATGGGCGACGTTCGCCCGTCCCTGGCCGGCCCCAAGCGTCCGCAGGACCGGGTGCTCCTCGACGGCGCCAAGCCGGGCTTCGCGCAATCCATGGAGACCGAGTTCAAGAAGGCGGCCGACCTCGCCAGTCGCTACGCGGTGGAGGGCGCCAACTTCGACATCGGTCACGGCGACGTGGTGATCGCCGCCATCACGAGCTGCACCAACACCTCGAATCCGAGCGTGATGATCGGCGCCGGGCTCCTCGCCCGCAACGCGGTCGCCAGGGGCCTGCGCTCGAAGCCCTGGGTGAAGACCTCCCTGGCGCCCGGCTCCCAGGTGGTGGCCGAGTACCTCGAGAGCGCCGGTCTGCAGACGCCCCTCGACGCGCTCGGCTTCAACCTCGTCGGGTTCGGCTGCACCACCTGCATCGGCAACAGCGGACCGCTGCCGGCCGCGATCTCGAAGGCGATCAACGACAACGACGTCGTCGCCGCCGCGGTACTCTCGGGCAACCGCAACTTCGAGGGCCGCGTGAACCCGGATGTCCGGGCGAACTACCTGGCCTCGCCGCCGCTGGTGGTCGCCTACGCGCTGGCCGGCTCGATGCAGATCGACATCACCACCGAGCCCCTGGGCACGGGCTCCGATGGCCAGCCCGTCTACCTGAGGGACATCTGGCCCTCGAGCGCCGAGGTCCAAGAGTTCATCGAGGCCAACATAACCTCGACCCTGTTCAAGTCCCGCTACGCCGACGTGTTCGGCGGCGACGACTACTGGAAGGCCGTCGAGGTCACCGAGGCCGAGACCTTCCAGTGGGATTCGACCTCCACCTACGTGCAGAACCCGCCCTATTTCGAGGGCATGCAGAAGACCCCGGCCCTGGTGGAGGACGTGGTCGACGCCCGCATCCTCGGCCTGTTCCTGGACTCGATCACCACCGACCACATCTCGCCGGCAGGCAACATCCGGGCGAATTCCCCGGCGGGTGCCTACCTGCAGGAACACCAGGTCCGTGTGCAGGACTTCAACCAGTACGGCACCCGGCGCGGCAACCACGAAGTCATGATGCGCGGCACCTTCGCCAACATCCGCATCAAGAACCAGATGGTCCGCGACGAGTCCGGCAACGTGGTCGAGGGCGGCTGGACCCTGTTCCAGCCCTCCGGCGAGCGGATGTTCATCTACGACGCCGCGCAGAAGTACCAGGCCGAGGGCACGCCCCTCGTGGTCTTCGCCGGCAAGGAGTACGGCACCGGCTCGTCGCGCGACTGGGCGGCCAAGGGCACCAAGCTCCTGGGCATCCGCGCCGTGGTGGCCGAGAGCTTCGAGCGCATCCACCGCTCGAACCTCGTCGGCATGGGCATCGTGCCCCTGGTCTTCCAGGGCGACACGTCCTGGGCCTCCCTGGGCCTGAAGGGCGACGAGACGGTCTCGATCCGGGGCCTGTCCGGCGACCTGAAGCCGCGCCAGACCCTGATCGCCGAGATCACCTCCGCGGACGGCACGAAGCGGGAGGTCCCGCTGACCTGCCGCATCGATACCCTCGACGAGCTCGAGTACTTCCGCAACGGCGGTATCCTGCCCTACGTCCTGCGCTCGCTGGCCGCGTAAGGCTGAGCCGCGCAAGATCTGGCGGTCTCCGCGATCCCGAGGCCTCGCCCGAAAGGGCGGGGCTTTTTTGCGCTTCAGATTTTAGGCTATGCAAGCTCGTCGAACAGCGGGTATGCTATAATCTTTGCAGACATAGAATGGCTGCGGTTCTAGGAGAAACTTAATGCCGCACCGTATTCTGCTTTTTAATCATAAAGGGGGCGTCGGTAAGACAACATCCGCATATCATATTGGCTGGAAATTAAGTCAAACAGGTCATCGCGTCCTTTTAGTTGATGGCGACTCTCAAGTAAATCTTACCGCCCGCGCACTTGGTGACCGCTTCGAGGATCACTACTCTGAAGATAGCCCGACTCGCCTAAATAACATTTACGATGCCGTTCGCCCTGTTTTTGAAGGAAGACCTCAACCTATCGAAGCGTTTGAATGTCCAACTGCTGAAAATAATAGTGCTCTATTTTTACTTCCCGGTCATCCGGATCTATCTGCTCTAGAAGGTCAGATAAGTTTAGCACAAGAAACCAGAGGAACCCTATCTGTTACAAAAAACATTCCAGGAGCACTGCACAGAATAATTTCACTTATAGAAAATAGATATGATATTGATTACAGTATAATTGATATCAACCCAGGACTTGGAGCGCTTAATCAGAATTTCTTTATGATAAGCAGTGCGTTCATAGTCCCAACTAATCCAGATCCATTTTCATTGATGTCTCTAAAGACTCTTGGTCTAGAAATTGAAAGATGGGTAAGCTGGAAGGAAAGATTTGGGCCGGCATTCGCTGATGCAACATACCCACTTCCAGATGGCTGGGCGAAATTTTTAGGAGCGATCCACTCTCGATTTAATCGGCACAAAAGTAAGGCGGCAGGGCGGTATCACGAGCGGATTTCTCAAATAGACAACCGAATAGAGGATGATTTTGTACCAAGGCTAAGAGCCTCTAATACTCTATTTGCGCAGGAAGCCTATGTAATTGCGGCAAATATAAATTTGCCAGAGTCCGCGCGAGATGCTGACAGAACTCGATTATACGCCCTCGCCCGCATACCAGATTTCGCACAAGCAAGCCATATCGCGTCTGAATTAGGAAAGCCCGTATATGGAATCACGGATGCGGATCTACGCATGCTTGACCTTAGAGGAAACGTGAAATCGAGCGTGCAAGGGAATGTCGCAACTTTCGATCAAATTTATTCTGCGGTTTGCGCAAAAATCGAGGCAATATTAGCCTATGAGTGAGGCAATTATTCGCTTTCGAGTCCATTTGGCCGAATCCGAGCAGTGCCTCGAAAATTTCAGAAGTACAAGTCACGAATTTTCTCTACGTCATATATGGATAATATCAGTTTCTTCATTCGATTTATATTTGACTGAGCTAGTTTCAGAGGCTGGATTGCGCCTCATCGATAAGACTCCGCGCATCTTAACCCAGAATCTTCGCCAAGTAGAATTTCCTCTTGGAAATGTATTAGAAATAGATCGCATGAATTCTGTCGAGAGGCTTTTATTTTTTAAGCAGCATATATTTGCTTCAATTCAGTACAAATCTTTCTATAGGCCAGAAAAAATTTCTGAGGCTTTGAGTTATATCTGGACTTGTCCTGCGAAGGAAAAATGGGCTCGGATTTTAGGTCGGATGAAACTCACAGGGCGCTATAGTGATAAAACCGAAGAGGATATACGCGAAGAATTGACTCTTATAGGAGACAGAAGGGATCTTATAGCACACTCGGTTGATAGGCCCCCTGGTAGATCGGAAGCCAATCCCGTTAGACAAGAAGATGCAGCCCGTGTCCATATGTTTATCGCGGATATAGCTGAAGCTATTGATTTAGAAACTGAGGCTTTATTGTCATAACATTTTTGGAGCAGTATATTTGATAAATATAATCAATCAAAATATCGGCTAAAATGGTGTGATTTAATAGTATTAGAATAAATGGTGTAAGGAATTTTGATATTCGCCGAACGCATCGCTTGAATTTTTCTAACAAAATTTTTGTTGAATCGATCTCATCAGAAAACGACATGAGACGATTTTTTGATTTGAGACTTATGAATCCGCTACGCCTTGACGAAATGGACTAGCTGGTAGACATGCCTGGGCGATTTTCGAAGCTGCGAGCGCTCTCTCCTTTTGCATCTCGTAGATACCCCTTCGCGCAGTTAGAGGATTAGGCTCTTATGACGATGCGCCCGATCCTCCTGACCAACGCGACGCTCTGCGATCCGGCCACGGGCCGGCAGGGACCCGGCCACGTCCTCGTGCGCGACGGCCTGATCCAGGATGTCGGCTGGGGGCCCCTCGCCGGGGTGCCGGACGAGGCCGAGACCGTGAATTGCGGCGGCCACGTCCTCAGCCCCGGCCTGATCGATCTGCGCGCCTTCGTGGGCGAGCCCGGCGCCGAGCACCGCGAAACCCTGGCCAGCGCCAGCGCGGCGGCGGCCGCCGGCGGCGTCACCACCCTGGTCTGCATGCCGGATACCAACCCGGTCATCGACGGGCCGGCCATCGTCGACTTCGTGCTGCGCCGCGCCCGCGACACGGCCAGCGTCCACGTCCTGCCGGCCGCCGCCATCACCAAGGGCCTGGCCGGCCAGGAGATGACCGAATTCGGCCTGCTCCAGGAAGCCGGAGCCGTGGCCTTCACCGACGGCCTCAAGGCGGTGCGCAACGCCCAGGTCATGCGCCGCGCGCTGACCTATGCCCGCGACTTCGGCGCCCTGCTGATGCAGCACGTGGAGGAGCCGGACCTCGTCGGCGACGGCGTGATGAACGAGGGCGAGATGGCCTCCCGCCTCGGGTTGCTCGGCATCCCGCGCGAGGCCGAGACGGTGATGCTGGAGCGCGACATCCGCCTCGTGCGCCTCACCGGCGCCCGCTACCACGCGGCGATGATCTCCTGTGCCGATTCGGTCGAGATCGTGCGCCGGGCCAAGGCGGACGGGCTGCCGGTCACCTGCGGCGCCTCGGTGAACAACCTCGTCCTCAACGAGGGCGACATCGGCCATTACCGCACCTTCTGCCGGCTCTCGCCGCCGCTGCGCCACGAGACGGACCGGCTCGCCCTGGTGGCGGGCCTCAACGACGGCGTGATCGACGTCGTTGTCTCCGACCACAACCCGCAGGACGTCGAGACCAAGCGCCTGCCCTTCGCCGAAGCGGCCGACGGGGCGCTGGGCATCGAGACCCTGCTGGGCGCGGCCCTGCGGCTGGTCCATACCGGCGACGTTGCCCTGCCGCGCCTGCTGGCGGCCCTGACGGCGAACCCGGCGGCCCTCCTCGGGCGCGCCGCCGGCCGCCTCGCGACCGGGGCGCCGGCCGACCTGGTGCTGATCGACCCGGACCTGCCCTACGTCCTCGACAAGCGCACCTTGAAGTCCCGCTCCAAGAACTCCCCCTTCGACGAGGCGCGCCTCCAGGGAGCCGCCGTGCTGACGATGGTGGCGGGCCGCATCGTCTTCCGGGCCCCCGCCGAGACCGAGGCCGCCGCGTGATCGCTCTCAACATGCTGCCGTGGCCCGTCCTGCTGGCGGCGCTGGCGGGGGGCTACCTCCTCGGCTCGATCCCGTTCGGGCTGATCCTGACCCGCTATGCCGGGCTCGGCGACGTGCGGGCGATCGGCTCGGGCAACATCGGCGCCACCAACGTCCTGCGCACCGGGCGTAAAGGGCTGGCGGCCGCCACCCTGCTGGGCGATGCGCTGAAGGGCACCCTTGCGGTGCTCCTCGCCGGTCGCTTCGGACTGGAGGCGGCCCTGGTGGCGGGCTTCGGCGCCTTCCTGGGGCACCTGTTCCCGGTCTGGCTCGGGTTCAAGGGCGGCAAGGGCGTCGCGACCTTCCTGGGCGTCCTGCTGGCCCTGAGCCCGCTGGGCCTTCTGGCCTTCGCGGCGATCTGGCTGGGCCTCGCCTTCACGCTGAAGTACTCCTCCCTCGCGGCGCTGGCGGCCTCGGCCCTGACGCCCCTCGTCCTATGGGCCCTGGGACAGCCTGCGGTTGCATGCCTGTTCCTCCTGCTCGCCATCCTGCTATGGTGGAAGCACGCGCCCAACATCCGCCGGCTGATCGACGGGACCGAGGGGCGCATCGGGCAGAAGGGCTGAGGCTCGCCGCCCGCTCCGGGAGGGGAGGGCGATGCAGCTCACCGATGCCCAGCGTCTCGACTGGCTGCGCCTCATCCGCAGCGAGGGGATCGGCCCGCGCAGCTTCCGCACCCTGGTCAACCGCTTCGGCGGCGCCGGGCCGGCCTTGGACGCCCTGCCGAACCTCACCGGCCGCAGCGGCCGGCGCATCACGCCGCCGAGCCGGGAAGAAGCCGAGGCCGAGCTCCGCGCGGCCGGTCGCCTCGGCGCCCGCCTCGTCGCCCTCGGAGAGGCGGATTACCCGAAGCTGCTGCAGGCCGCCGATTCGGCACCGCCGCTGATCGCGATCCGGGGTGAGGCCGCGATCCTGAACCGTCCGGCTATCGCCCTGGTCGGCTCGCGCAACGCTTCCGCCGCCGGCCTCGCCTTCACCGAGCGCCTCGCGCGCGGGCTCGGCGAGGCCGGGCTCGTCGTGGTCTCGGGGCTGGCGCGGGGCATCGATGCCCGCGCCCACCGGGCCGCCCTGGCGCGCGGTACGGTGGCAGTGCTGGCGGGAGGACAGGACCGGATCTACCCGGCCAACCATGCGGCCCTGGTGGAGGCGATCCTGGAGGCGGGCGGGGCGGTGCTGGCCGAGATGCCGATGGGGTGGGAACCGCGCGGGCGCGACTTTCCCCGGCGCAACCGCATCATCTCCGGCCTTGCCTACGGCACCGTCGTGGTGGAGGCCGCCCGCCGCTCGGGCTCGCTGATCACGGCCCGCTTCGCCCTGGAGCAGGGCCGGGAGGTCTTCGCCGTGCCGGGCTCTCCCCTGGATCCGCGGGCGGAAGGCACCAACGACCTGATCCGCCAGGGCGCGACCCTGGTCTCCGACGCCGCCCACGTCACCGACGTCATCGCGCCGCTGCTGGCGGGGGGCAGCGAGGCGCGCAGGGTGGAAGCCCTGGCCGTCGACCGGCCGGACCTCGCCGACGCGCCGATCTTCTGGGACGAACTCGACGTGGACGGCATCGTCCTGCCGCTCCCCGCCGAGGATTTCGCGGCGCCGGAGCCCGTGGACGACCGGGCCCGCCTCATCGCCTATCTGAGCCCGACCCCGATCGGAACCGACGAACTGGCGCGCACCGCCGGCCTCAGCGTCCGGGTCGTCCAGACCACCCTGCTCGAGCTGGAGCTCGACGGGCGCATCGAGCGCCACGGCAGCGGGTCGGTGTCCCTGGTGGGGTGAGGGCCGTCATGCGTCGTCGTCGGGCGCCTCCTCGCCCAGGGCGCGGCGCATCTGGTCGAGGCAACCCTGCAGGATGTAGGCGGCGGCCAGCATGTCGACGACCTCGCCGCGCTTGGCCCGCGAGGCATCCGCCGCGATGAGGGCGCGGGTGACGGCAGCGGTGGAGAGGCGCTCGTCGCAGTAGAGGACGGGCAGGGGCAGCAGCGGCTTCATGTTGCGCACGAAGGAGCGGGTCGACTGGACCCGCGGGCCCTCGCTGCCGTCCATGTTCAGGGGCAGGCCGATGACGAGGCCGCCGACGGCGTGCCGCTCGCACAGGGCCGCCAGATGCTTCACGTCGGGGGTGAACTTCACCCGCCGGATCGTCTCCAGGGGCGAGGCGATCTGGCGCCCGACATCCGAGAGGGCGAGCCCGATCGTCTTGGTGCCGAGGTCGATTCCGATGAGGCGGGGGCCGCCCTGCGACGCCTCCGCGAAGGCCCGCATCTCGGCCTCGTCCATGTCCGTCGCTCTCCCGTGCCGCCGCCCGTCCTGCGCGATCCGCTCCCGGCCGGCAAGGGGATCCTCGCGGATCAGTGCGGGCCGGCCGACCCTTCGGTGCCGTCGCCCACGAAGCTGGCGGGGAGGGGCTCGGCGCCCATGCCGAGGATGCCCCGCACGGCAGCCCCCTGGCTCCGCCGCATCAGGTCGACGAGGTCGGCCCCGCCGAAGCGCACCGATTCGAGGTCGGCGCCGAGGACCCAGATCTCGTACTCGTCGCGCCCCGGCACCACGTCCCAGAACAGGAACTCGCCGGCCTCCGACCGGCCGAAGAAGCCGGCCCGTTCGACGACGGTCGGGTCATCGCCCTCGACCTCGAAACGGTGCTCCGGCCGGTCGCCGAGGACGGAGGCGATGCTGTGGGCGATCAGCTCGGACTGGGCGACGAGGTCCGTCTCGGGCGCCTCGCTCGGGACCGCCACGCGAAAGGAGCCGTTGGCGAGCCCGGCCCCGAGGGTCCGGCAGAAGGCGCGGTAGCTCTCGGGCAGGCCGTAGCCGAGCTCCGCCTCCGCCCGGTCGAGGGCCGCCTCGGTCGCCACCGGACCCGGCGCGCAGGGCGAGAACACCGTCTCCCACATGAATCTGATCTCCGGCTCGTCGTTAACCTTGAGAAAACGTTGTCATAGCCTTGCGGGGACCGGATCGGCCAGAGCATCGTTAACGAACCGTTACGACGCTGGAAGCCGACCGCATGCCCCTGCCGCCCCACGCGACGACACCCGCACCACGCCGGATGCCCCTGCGGCACAAGTTGATGCTGGCCCTGGCCTGCGAGATCCTGCTCGTCGGGTTCCGACAGGCGGATCGCGGGCCGGCGCGGGCCGGGATCCTCATCGAATCACCGGTACAGCCGCATCACGCGATCGCCTGAGGCGTCCGGGCCGCTCCGCCCGATCCGGCCCCCGCGCGGCCCCGCCGTTGCGAGCGCGGGAAGGCGGGTGCTATAGCCCGGCCCGACGCCCCCATCGCCCGCGGAACCCCGACGGGCTGCGGATGGGGGCCTGAGGATCTGAAGACAGCATGTCGGTCGACGCAACGACGGTGAGGCGCATCGCGCACCTGGCGCGCATCGCGGTGAGCGAGGACGAGGTCGCCCCCCTGCAGGGCGAACTGAACGCGATCCTGGCCTTCGTCGAGCAACTCGGCGCGGTCGACGTGACGGGGGTCGAGCCCATGACCTCGGTCACCCCCATGGCGATGAAGAAGCGCGCGGACGCGGTCACCGACGGGGCCAAGGCCGACGCCATCGTGGCCAACGCCCCCGAGACCGAGGACCACTACTTCCTCGTGCCGAAGGTCGTCGAGTAGGCGCACGCGCCGCCGACCTCAAAACCCGGCCGCCCCGAAGGACGGTCCGCCCGGCGCCCGAACGGCGACGGCGGCTGTTCCCCGGGACCCACCAGGACGAGCGCCCAGGACTCTCGCAACCCATGACCTCTCTGAACGAACTCACCCTGGCGGAGGCCCGCGACGGGCTCAAGGCCAAGGACTTCTCCGCCACCGACCTGACCCGGGCGCATCTCGACGCCATGGAGAAGGCGCGGGCGCTGAACGCCTACCTCGTCGAGACGCCGGACCGGGCCCTGGCCATGGCGGAGGCGGCCGACACGCAGATCGCCTCCGGTGAGGCCCGTCCGCTGGAGGGCATCCCCCTCGGGATCAAGGACCTGTTCTGTACCGAGGGCGTGGCGACCACCGCCGGCTCGAAGATCCTCGAGGGCTTCACGCCGGCCTACGAATCGGCCGTGACCGCCAATCTCTGGCGCGACGGCGCGGTGATGCTCGGCAAGCTGAACCTCGACGAGTTCGCCATGGGCTCGTCCAACGAGACCTCCGCCTATGGCGACGTGGTCTCGCCCTGGCGCCGGGCCGGATCGGACGCCAAGCTGGTGCCGGGCGGCTCGTCGGGTGGCTCGGCGGCGGCGGTGGCCGCCCATCTCTGCCTCGGCGCCACCGCGACCGATACCGGCGGCTCGATCCGCCAGCCCGCCGCCTTCACCGGCACCGTCGGCATCAAGCCCACCTACGGGCGCTGCTCGCGCTGGGGCACGGTGGCCTACGCCTCCTCCCTCGACCAGGCGGGCCCGATCGCCCGGACGGTGCGCGACTGCGCCATCCTGCTCGGCTCGATGGCCGGCGCGGACGCGCGCGATACCACCTGCGCCGACCTGCCCGTGCCCGACTTCGAGGCGGCGGTGGCCCGCGGCGTGAAGGGCCTGACCATCGGCATCCCGAAGGAATACCGGGTCGCGGGCATGTCGGCCGAGATCCAGGCGCTGTGGGACCGGGGCGCCGCGATGCTGAAGGATGCCGGCGCCACGGTGCGGGAGATCTCGCTCCCGCACACCCCCTACGCCCTGCCGGCCTACTACATCGTCGCCCCGGCCGAGGCCTCCTCGAACCTCGCCCGCTACGACGGCGTGCGCTACGGCCTGCGCGTGCCCGGCAAGGACATCGCCGGGATGTACGAGAACACCCGCGCCGCCGGCTTCGGCCGCGAGGTGAAGCGCCGGATCATGATCGGCACCTACGTGCTCTCGGCCGGCTACTACGATGCCTACTACGTGCGGGCCCAGAAGATCCGCACCCTGATCAAGCGCGACTTCGAGCAGGCCTACGCCGCCGGCGTCGACGCGATCCTGACGCCCGCGACCCCGTCGGCCGCCTTCGGCATCGGCGAGAAGGGCTCGGGCGATCCGGTCGAGATGTACCTGCAGGACGTCTTCACCATCACGGTGAACATGGCGGGCCTGCCCGGCATCTCGGTGCCGGCCGGCCTCGACGCGCAGGGGCTGCCCCTCGGGCTCCAGCTCATTGGCCGGCCCTTCGACGAGGAGACGCTGTTCGCCGCCGCCCAGGTGATCGAGGACGCCACCGGACGGACCAGGCTGCCGGCGGCGTGGTGGGCATGAGGCGCACGCGATGACGGTCCCGATCTATCCCTTCGACGTCTGGATCTGGGCCGCCTTCGATCCGGTGCTGATCGCCATCGCCCTGGTGATGGGCTGGAAGTCGGACCAGTTCGTCAAGGTTATCCTCGTCTCGCTGATGGCCTTCGCCGTCTCGGTGCTGGTGTCCTGGGGCGTCACCGCGATCGGCATCCCGTGGCCGGCGCCGGTGAGCCACGACGGGCCGACCTTCTTCCCCGTGCGCTGGATCGCCGCCTTCCTGTGGGGCGCCCTCGGTTTCCTGGCGCACCAGCTCTACCGCCTGCGCGCTTGACCGGGCGGGCCGACACTTCCACCTTTCCGGCGCGTACCCACGCCCCGCAACGCTGAATCCGGGCCATCATGACCGCTGCCGTGAACCCCAAGAAGCTCATCAAGGGCGGCCTGCACGACTGGGAGGTCGTGATCGGCATGGAAATCCACGCCCAGGTCACGAGCCGCTCCAAGCTGTTCTCCGGCGCCTCCACCGAGTTCGGCGGCGAGCCGAACGACCACGTCTCGCTGGTGGACGCGGCGATGCCCGGCATGCTGCCCGTCATCAACGAAGCGTGCGTGGCCCAGGCCGTGCGCACCGGCCTCGGCCTCAAGGCGCAGATCAACCATCGCTCGGTGTTCGACCGGAAGAACTACTTCTACCCGGACCTGCCGCAGGGCTACCAGATCAGCCAGTTCAAGGACCCGATCGTCGGCGAGGGCGAGGTGCTGGTCGATCTGCCCGACGGCGAGTCGATCACCGTCGGCATCGAGCGCCTGCACCTGGAGCAGGATGCCGGCAAGTCCCTGCACGACCAGAACCCGACCCAGAGCTTCGTCGACCTCAACCGCTCCGGCGTCGCCCTGATGGAGATCGTCTCCCGGCCAGACCTGCGCTCGTCGGAGGAGGCGCGCGCCTACGTGACCAAGCTGCGCACCATCCTGCGCTACCTCGGCACCTGCGACGGCGACATGGAGAAGGGCTCGCTTCGCGCCGACGTCAACGTCTCGGTGCGCCGAGTCGGCGACCCGCTCGGCACCCGCTGCGAGATCAAGAACGTCAACTCGATCCGCTTCATCGGCCAGGCCATCGAGACCGAGGCCCGCCGCCAGATCGCGATCATCGAGGATGGCGGCACGATCAGCCAGGAGACCCGCCTGTTCGATCCGGGCAAGGGCGAGACCCGCTCCATGCGCTCGAAGGAAGAGGCGCACGACTATCGCTACTTCCCGGACCCGGACCTGCTGCCGCTGGAATTCGACCAGGCCTATGTCGACGCCCTGGCCGCCGGCCTGCCCGAGTTGCCCGACGCCAAGAAGGCGCGCTTCATCGCTTCCTACGGCCTGTCGCCCTACGATGCGGGCGTGCTCATCGCCGAGTGCGCCTCGGCCGACTACTTCGAGGCGGTGGCCAAGGGCCGCGACGGCAAGGCCGCGGCGAACTGGGTCATCAACGAGCTATTCGGGCGCCTGAACAAGGAAGGCCACAGCATCGAGACCAGCCCGGTCTCGGCCGACCAGCTCGGCGCCATCGTCGACCTCATCGGCGAAGGCGTGATCTCGGGCAAGATCGCCAAGGACCTATTCGAGATCGTCTGGTCCGAGGGCGGCGACCCGCGCCAGATCGTCGATGCGCGCGGCCTGAAGCAGGTCACCGACACCGGCGCCATCGAGGCGGCCGTGGACGAGATCATCGCCAGGAACCCCGACAAGGTCGCTCAGGCCCGCGAGAAGCCGACCCTGCTCGGCTGGTTCGTCGGCCAGACCATGAAGGCAACCGACGGCAAGGCCAATCCGGCAGCGGTGAACGCCCTGCTGAAGGCGAAGCTGGGGATCGAGTAGAAGCGGTCCTGCGTCACGCGCCGCGGACATGCACGGTCGGTGCCGGGTCGGACACGACGTCGTGCGGCCGGGCGAGGAGCTCCCTGGTCCAATGAGAGAGGCGGCCGCCTTCGGGGGAGCTTCCCCCCGTGGCAGAGGCGAGCGTCGCGGCGGCGCGCGAACTCTCCTACGTCCGCTCATGGGTCGAGCCGCTCGCGCGGGAGCGCGGCGGCGACGCCTTGAGACGAAGATGTCGTGATCATTCGGCGCGAAGCACGCCGGCTCATCTAAATAGATCGGCGGCGGAAGCGGCCGAGGTGGGGCTTGATGCATGTCTGAAGTCGTGCCGTGCTGGCCGCTTCTGCGCCCCGGAGACCGCTTCCGTCCCGTAATTCGCGTGTGCGCTGCTCAACGTCCAGGTCGAATCAGCCCTGGATGATCGCCGCAGCTTCCTGCTGGGGTGGAGTCATTCCCACATCTCCTGCGTCAGGTCGGTCGTGATCGTTATCCGATCAAGGCCTCCTCGTTGCTTGAGCTGTGCTTTGCCGTCGAAGCACTACATCAAGGTGCGACCGGATCGCGAATGCGTCAAGAGCCTATTTGCGTGATTTTGCGACTGTATTCATTCCCAGAGACTCGACCCTGAAATGTCCTTTCGCCGCAGTCGCTTGGGCGCGGCTGCCACCGCACGCCCCGTCGCCACAACCTACGGGGTGGGTACCGCGGTCCCGCTGAAGCGGCTCCGCAGGCCCGCGAGCCAGTCCCGCCGATGGGCGCCGGGCGCGCCAACCGAGACGGTGGCGGTCATGCCGGCGACCAGGGTGACGCCGTTTGGCACGACGTCGATGCGGATGCGCACCGGCACCCGCTGGGCGAGGCGGACCCAGGTGTAGACGGGGTCGACGTTCGGCAGGCCCTGGGTGCTCGCGGTGGCGTTGGCGGTGCTGATGCCCAGGGTGATGCTCTCCACCGTGCCGCGGATCAGCGGATCGTAGCCGAGGAGCTCGGCCGAGACCGGATCGCCCACGTGGATCCGCGCCATCTTGGTCTCCTCGAAATAGCCGTCGATCCAGAACGAATCGGTGTCGATGACGGCGATGTTGACCGTGCCGGTGGTGGCGTAATCGCCGGGGCGCAGCAGGAGGTTCGTTACCCGGCCGTTCACCGGCGAGCGCACCTGGGTGCGCTGGAGATTGATCTTGGCCTGGGACAGCTGCGCCTTGGCCGAGGCCACCGCCGCCTCGGCGATCTTGGCGGTGCCGGCATATTGCTGCTTCTCCTCGATGGAGGTCGAGAGGGTGGTCAGCGCCTCGCGCCGGGCGGCCTGGGTCCGCTTGACCTGGAGGTCCGCCTCCCGGTTGTCGAGTTCGGCCTGGGCCGAGGTCACCGAGACCTCGAAGTCGAACGGATCGATGACGTAGAGGATGTCGCCCTTCTTCACGGTCTGGTTATCGGCGACGCGCAGCTCCGTGATCTGGCCCGAGACCTGGGGGGCTACGCTGGCGACCTGCACGCGCACCCGCCCATCGCGGGTCCAGGGGGCAGTCACGTAGAACTGCCAGACGAGGGCCGCCGCGACGAAGGCGCAGGCCAGGATGAGCCCGGTGATCAGCAGGCGCAGCACCCGGCGCCCCCGGCCGGGCGCGCGGGGGCGGGTATCCGGGGCGGAACCGCGGGAGCGGCCGTCGGGCCCTGCGGCGGCGGTCTCGGCGGGCGGGTCTTGAGCCATGGTCACAGGAACACGATCAGGAGAGCGAGGATGCACACGTAGAGGCCGGCCTCCGCCAGGGGCGGGTTGGCCACGTAGCGGGCGATGCGCAGGCGCGCGAAGAGCAGGCGCAGACCTAGGAGGATCGCCAGCGCGCCGGCGGCGTAGGCCACGAAGGGCGAGAGCAGCACGCCGCCGAGATCGAGGTCGCTGCGCATCAGGCGCCCCGGATGCCGAGGCGGCGCAGGAAGCGGCCCTGACCCTCGGCGACGTGGGCGGCCGTGGCGAGATCGCTCACCGCCCGGGCGAGGTGCAGGCGCGTGGCCGGATCGGCCGGCCCGCCCGCGGCGAGAAGGGCCGCGGCGGCCTCCCGCATCCGGCCGGCATCGACGCTCGCAAGGGCCGCGCGGGCCCGGCCCGCGACCGCAGCCAGGGCACCGTCCCGGGCGAGGCCGCGCAGCTGCGCCTGGGCGCGCGCGGCCGCCGACTCCATCCGGGCGAGCTCGAAGGCGCGGTCGAGGCTCGCCCGGCGCACGGCCGCGCTGCCCGAACTCCAGCGGGCGAATTGCAGCAGGCGGTCGCTGTTGAGGCTCGTCCGGGTCGTGGCGTCGCCGCCCCGGCCCGCCAAGGCCTCGACCAGGGCGCGCCGGGCCGAATCGAGGGCGAAGGCACGGTGGCGGGCGTTGGAGATGGGCAGGATGATCCGGACGGTGAAGAACAGGATCAGCGCCGCGAAGATCACCAGGAAGGCGTTGGTGAGGAAGCCCTGCGGGTCGTAGCTCTGGGGGTTGGCGGGCGAGAGCAGCACGGGGAAGAACACCAGCAGGATGAACCCGATGCCGAAAGTCGGCGGGTTGAGGCTGAGGAAGCAGGCGGAGAAGACCACCGGCGCCATGGCGATCGCCAGCAGGGGGAAGCCCTGGACGCCGGCGAGCGCGCCGAACAGCACGAGACCGGCGCAGAGGGCGGCCAGCGGCATGCCGATGAGCACGCCTTTGGCGAAGACGCGCGGGTCGGGGGTGATCGCGGAGAGCGAGCAGGTCGCCGCCACCTGGACCAGGGCGAAGGAGGTGGCCGGCCATCCCGTGGCGACGAGGAGGAGGGCCGTGAGGCCGAAGGCGATCACCACTCGCAGGGCGCCCCGCACGGCCTCGGGCACGTCGCGGTGGGTCGGGAGCGGGACGTCGCGCAAGGGGCGCCCCCCATGGGCGAGGACGCGGGAGCCATCGGCCGCGAAGGCGGCCGCCCGAGCGAAATCGAGGGCGCGCTGCAGGGCGAGGATCGCGTCGAGGGGCTGGTCGCCCGCCCGCACGGCCTCCGCGACGAGGTCCGACAGGCGTGCCACCGCCGGGGCCGGGTCGGTCTCCGGCTCCGTCAGCCCGAGGCAGAGGGCGCGCGCCTCCGCGACGGCGGGCGACGGGGCGGGCAGGCGGGCCAGGGCCGCCCGGACATGGCGGGCGGCCGCTGCCATGACGTAGAGCGCCGCGATGGCGCTGCGCGCCCCCGCGGCCCGGTCCGGCCCGTCGTCGCGTTCGCCCGCGATGGCGCTGGCGTCGCCCCGCAGGGCGGCGATCTTGCGGATCAGCGCGGCGGTCCGCTCGGAGCCGGGATCGCCCCGGGTCAGGGTTTCGCGGGCGAAGGCCCGGGTTTCCGCGAGAGCGTCGCCCAGGGCGTCGCGCACCGTCCGCCAGATGCTGGGCGAGCCGAGGGCGTCGTTGATGACGGTGATCGCCACGATGCCGAGGGTGATCGCCGCCACCCGGTCCACGGCCGCGTCGAAGGTGCTCTGCGGCGTGTCGATATGGGCGATGGCGATGATCGCCACGGTGTAGCCCGACAGCATGGCCCCGTAGGCCCGGGTGTCCTGCAGAAAGTGGGCGGTGAAGACGCACAGGCCGAGCCAGGTGGCGAAGGCGACGAGGAGCACCACCCGGTCCTGCGCGAACAAGGCCATCAGGACGATGGCCACGGCCGCCCCTACGAGGGTGCCGAGGAAGCGGTAGAGCGCCTTCGACAGGGCCTGCCCGCGCTTGGGCTGGGCCAGGATCGCCACGCAGACGGCCGCCGAGGAGGCGCTCGACAGCTGCAGCCAGAAGGCCGCGTAGAGGGCCAGGATCATGGCGAGCCAGATCCGCACGGCGAAGGCCCAGGCGGCGGGCTTCGGAACCACGCGCTCGATCGCGGCGAGGATCCGGTCCGGCATGCGGGCCGGGCTGTCGGCGAGGGCGCTCACCCGATGACCCCGCCGGGCATCGCGTCGGCGGCACGCGCCGCGACCCGGGCCTGCCACAGGCAGAGCAGCGGGCTGACGAGGAGTTCGACGGCCAGGGCGGCCAGCATCAGGAACGACGGCAATCCGGTCAGCGCCCAGCCGAGGAGGCGGGCGAGGCCGCCCAGCGCCACCACCAGGGTGAGGAAGCGGAACAGGGTGGTCTTGGTCTCGATGCCGGGCACGCAGGTCCAGAACAGGATGCCGATGCCCATGTGCAGGCCGGAGAGGTAGCGGAAGTGGCTGTCGGCGGAGACGTCGACGAGGTCGCCGCGTCCGATCCCGTTCAGCCCGAGCAGCACGCCGTGGAGGCCGGAGGCCACCGGGACCAGGGCCATCACCGCCACCGCGCGCTGCAGCGCCTGCCGTTCCCGCATCATCGCGTCCGTCCGGAATCCGCCTGTCAGGATCGGCAACCGGGACGGCCAGGCTTACGTTCCTTGGCGGTCCGCGAAAGGGGCCGCCTGGCCCCGCACACGATGTCGGCCGCCCGCGGACGCCCGCGCGCGGCCGGATCCCCTCAGGCCTTCATCTGCTTCAGGCGCTTGACGCACTTGCTGTAGTATTGCGGCCATTTCGGTCCCTGCGCGGCCTTGTCGGCGACCGAGAGGGCGCGCCACTCGGCGCCGCATTTCTTCTGGCGCTCGCGCGCGGCACTCTGGCCGACGCTGAGCTCCTTGGCGGGCTTCGCCGCCGCGGCCTGTGCCAGCGCACCGCCCGCGACGAACGGGCTTGTCAGAAGGAGGGGACTTGCCAGAAGCAGCAAGCCCGCGAACAAAGCACGGGTGTGACGCGAACGGAACGACAGCATGACGACCCCCGGGGACGCTTGGGCGCCGCCGTGTGGCGGGCCGGGCGCATCACAGCCACAACCCCGGGCGAGGGCAAGTGCCATCTGTACGGGTGTCGACGTGATCCACCGCTCGTGTCACGTGCTGTGGCGGTGGCACGGAGTCTGCAACCATCCGCTCGCGTTCCCGATTGTTTCGGCGGGTCGGGCGAGCCTGAACAGGGTCGGAAACATCAGCATGGCACACGCGCCGGGAAAACCCATCGACGTGCACACCTGGAGCACGCCGAATGGCTGGAAGATCCCGATCATGCTGGAGGAGTGCGGACTGCCCTATCGGGTGGTGCCGGTGAATATCGGCCGCGGCGACCAAATGGCGCCCGACTTCCTGAAGATCTCGCCGAACAACAAGATTCCCGCCATCGTCGACCCGGACGGCCCGGGGGGCGACCCCATCACGGTGTTCGAGTCCGGTGCGATCCTGCAATATCTCGGGCGCAAGACCGGTTGCCTCTACCCGGCCGACGAGCGCGCCCGGGTGGCGGTGGACGAGTGGCTGTTCTGGCAGGTCGGCGGCTTCGGGCCGATGCTCGGCCAGGTCCACCATTTCCGCATCTACGCGCAGGAGAAGATCCCCTACGCCATCGACCGGTTTACCGCGGAGGCCCAGCGCCTCTACGGCGTCCTCGACCGGCACCTCGCGGACCGCGATTTCGTGGCGGGCGACTTCTCCATCGCCGACATCGCGATCCTGCCCTGGGCCAAGTACCACGAGAAGCAGAGCATCGAGCTGGCCGGCGTGCCCCACGTGCGGGCCTGGCTCGACCGCGTCATGGCGCGGCCGGCCGTTCAGCGGGGATTCGCGGCGGTCTGAGCGGAGGCGTCACCCGATACGCGTCACGCCGCTGGCGTCACTCGGCCGGAGCCGCGAGCGCCTTCGCGGGGGCGGCCTTGGCGGCCTTCGGCGCGGGCCGGGGCGCGGGCGCCGACTCGGGCGTGGCAGCGGAGGCCTGCTGGTTCACGTCGGGCACCCGGGTCCAGGTCTGCGAGCCGCACAGGACCTTGAGGAGGCAGCCTGAGACCGACAGCTCGGAGCTGCTCTCGCGCTCCAGGCTGACCTGATACATCTTGCCCTCGTCGGCGTTGTAGATCTCGCCGGAGAACTTCGCCTCCTCGGGCTTCAGGTTGTCGAGGAGGGTCAGGCCGAGCACGGGGCGGCCGCGCTTCTTCGGATCGGGATTCTTGATGTCCGTGCGCGGGGTCCCGTCCTCGTTGGTTGCGGTCTTGGCCCAGACCACCTTCCCGCAGATGTTGGCAGCACCCGGGCCGCAGCGGTCGATGCGGACCTTGGCGCGGCCGTCCCCGGTGAGCCAGGTCCCCGAGGGGTCCTGGGCCGGGGCGGCGGAGGCGGGGGCGAGGCCGGTGAGGATGAGGGCGGCGGTGAGGGCGACGCGCATGTCCAGGTCTCCAGGTGGCGTGGCTGCGGCGGAAGGCCGGCGGCCAGAGAGTCGGCAAGGGGATCGGCAAGCGACCCGGCGCGGGGGCAGGGCCGTGTTCGTCTGGCCACAGGAGGCGTCCGCATTCGGGCGAATTTCCGGCGCTGTTGCGCCAAAGCCATGGCAGCGGGAAAACCCGCGGCCGCGCTCAGGTTATCCCCCGCGTTCGCGCCTCGGGTTGAGGGCCGGGGGCCTGGCGGCTATAAGCCCGGCGCCGAAGCCATTTTCGGCTGAGCGATCACAACCGGACGGACCATGGCCACCGAGCGCACCTTCTCCATTCTCAAGCCCGACGCCACGAAGCGGAACCTGACCGGCGCGGTCAACGCCGTGATCGAGAAGGCGGGCCTGCGCATCGTCGGCCAGCGCCGCATCCAGATGAGCCGCGCCCAGGCCGAGACGTTCTACGAGATCCACAAGGAGCGCCCCTTCTTTGGCGAGCTCGTGGAGTTCATGACCTCCGGGCCGGTCGTCGTGCAGGTGCTCGAGGGCGAGAACGCCGTCGCCAAGTACCGCGAAGTGATGGGCGCCACCAACCCGGCCAACGCCGACGCGGGCACCATCCGCAAGACCTTCTCCGAGTCGGTCGGCGAGAACACCGTCCACGGCTCCGACAGCCTCGAGAACGCCAAGGCGGAAATCGCCCAGTTCTTCCAGGATTCCGACATCGTCGGCTGAATCCTTCGGGGTTCGGACACGGTCGACCGAACCGGCGCGCCGAAGCTTCCCGGAAGCTTCGGCGTTTGCCGTCCCAGTGTGGCCCCGGCGCCCTTGCGCGGCGGGGGCCCGGACGTGAAACCGGTTCGTTCCCGAATCGCTTTCACGGACCCATCATTCCATGCGCTCCATCGCCCCGCGCACCGGCCGGCTCCTGCTCGCCGCCGGCCTGCTCTCGCTCGTCGCCGCCTGCAACGCCAACAAGTCCGGCCCGACCGCGTCGCTCGAAGGCTACACTCCCGATCCGGCGCTGAAGACGGCCTCCACCAGCAACCTGACCGGCCGCGTGCGTCACGCCTGCACCGTCACCCAGGCCCGTCTGCAGAACGTCTCCGAGGTCTCCCTCGCCCGCCCCTGCGGCTGCTACGCGAACCAGACGCTGGCAAGCCTCGACAAGAGCGAGCTCGATGGCTACCGCAGCACCGGCTACTTCAACGATTCCGCCCGCGCCAAGGCCCTGAACGCTCTCGACAGCTGCAAGCTGCCGCGTCCGGCGTAAGGCTCCGTCCGTCCCGGACAGCCCCGGGAGGCGACGCGTCGGTGCCGGTTCAGGGCGGCGACGCGCTGTCGGGGGCCGGTGGGTCACCGCGCTCGCCCGCGGCGGTCCGTGCGGCCCGGAGGAGATCCTCGGCGAGGCTCGGATCGTCCACCGCCCGTGCCAGCACGACGGCGCCCACGAGGGTCGACAACTTGGCGAGCGCGCGCTGGCGGCGGCGCTCCTTCGCACCCTGGGGCGAGAGCTCGGACAGCAGGCCCACGAGGTGTCGGACCCCATGGGTGAAGCGTCCCCGCAGGGGACTCCCCGCCGGCTCGCGGGCGACGTCGTTAGCCAGGGCGGCGAGGGGGCAGCCCATGCCGGGCGACTGGACGTGGCCGACGGACAGGTAGTTGGCGATGAGCATGTCCAGCGCGCCCCGCCGGTCCTCCCCGAGGGCCGCGTCGAACGCCTCGACCGCCAGCGCATCCTTGCTGGCGAACTGGCCGTAGAAGCCGCCATGCGTCAGGCCGGCCGAGGCCATGATGTCGGCCACCCCCACCCCGTGCAGGCCACGTTCCCGGAACAGGGCGGCGGCGACCGCGACGACCCTTTGGCGGTTGAGCTTGGCCTGCTCCTGCGAAACTCTCGGCATCTCCGGCTCTCCCGCTGCCTTTCCGGTCTTATATAGATGCGGGCCGTCATCGATACAGGTCCGCATCGGCCGGCCCGCCGAAAGGAACAGGGTACGGATCGGCCGACGGCCCGCGCGGTCTCGGGCAAGCCCGGCGCGATACGCTTATACCACCGCTGCCGGGATCTCGCCCCGCGCCTGCGTCAGGTTCCGGCCCCCTGCGGCGCCGTCTCGGTGGCGCCCCGCGCGTTGCGCGGCTGGCGCGCCACCCGGAACCAGAGGGCGTAGAGGGCGGGCAGGAACAGGAGGGTCAGCAGGGTGCCGACCCCGACGCCGCCGATGAGGACGTAGGCCAGCGCCCCCCAGAACACCGAGTGGGTGAGCGGGATGAAGGCCAGCATCGCCGCCGCCGCCGTGAGGATGACGGGACGGGCGCGCCGCACCGTGGATTCCACGATCGCGTCGTAATCCCCCAGGCCCGCCGCCTGGTCGTGGTGGATCTGGTCCACCAAAATCAGGGTGTTGCGCATCAGGATTCCCGACAGGGCGATCAGCCCGAGGATCGCGTTGAAGCCGAAGGGCTGGTGGAAGAGCAGCAGGGTCGGTGCTGCGCCCACCAGGCCCAGCGGGGCGGTGGCGAAGACCATGAACATGGTGGCGAACGAGCGGACCTGGATCATGATGACGGTGAGCGTCACGATCAGCATGATCGGGAACACCGCCACCAGGGACATCATCGCCTTCTCGCTCTCCTCCACGGCACCCGCGGTATCGATGCGGTAGCCCGGCGGGAGATTGGCCTTGATCGGCGCCAGGAGGGGAAAGACCTGGGCGTGGATGTCCGGCGGCTGCTTGCCGTCGAGCACGTCGCCCTGGACGCGGATGTAGGTCTCGCGGTTGTAGCGCTTGAGCACCGCGTCCTCGGTCCGGCTCTCCAGGCGCGCCACCTGCGAGACCGGCACCTGACGACCGTCCTTGGTCGTCAGCGTCAGGTCTCCGATCTCGCCCAGGGAGCGCCGCTCGGGGCCGGGGCTGCGCAGGACGACGTCGACGGAACGCAGGTTCTCGCGCACCTGGGTGGCGGGCGTGCCGTTGAGGTAGCTCTGCAGCTGCTGGCCGGCCTCCTTCGGGGTCAGGCCGATGAGGCGCAGACGTTCCTGGTCGAAGGCGAGGCGCAGGCTCGGCGTCTTGTCGCCCCAGTCGAGATGGACGAGGCGCATGTTGGCATTGGCCGCCATGACCTCCCGAACCTCGGCGGCGATGCCGCGGATAACGTCGAGGTCGGGCCCCACCACCCGGAAGGCGACGGGAAAGCGGATGGGTGGGCCGAACACGATCTGGAGCACCCGCACGCGGGCTTCCGGAAAGCGGCCGTCCTCCACGAGTCGGCGCAGCTTGCCCCTGAGGACGTCGCGCGCCTGCGCGTCGGCCGTCTGCACCACGATCTGTGCGAAGGCCGGATCAGGAAGCTCGGGATCGAAGGAGAGCACGAAGCGCGGCATACCCTGGCCGATGTAGCTCGTCATCGCGCCAGCTTCCGGCAGATCGCGCACCGCGGCCTCGATCCGCTTGACGCTGGCCTCCGTCGTGGCGAAGGCCGAGCCCGCCGGCAGCGTGACCTCGACGATGAGCTCGGGGCGCTCTGAGTTCGGGAAGAACTGCTGTTCGACCTTGCCCATCGCCGCCACGGCGAGGGCGAACAGCCCCACGGTGATGCCGGCGGCGAGCCATTTGTGGTCGACCGACATCCGCACGACGCGGCGCAGGCGCTCGTAGGTCTTCGTGGCATAAATCGCCTCGTGTCCCCCCACGACGCGCTGGATGTTCGGCAGGAGCTTCACGCCGAGATAGGGCGTGAAGGTCACAGCCACGATCCAGGAGAGGATCAGCGAGAAGGCCACCACCCAGAAGATGTTGCCGGCGTACTCACCTGCCGTGGAAGCGGCGAAGCCCACGGGCAGGAAGCCCGCGATGGTCACCAGGGTGCCGGTGAGCATCGGCGCGGCCGTGGCGCTCCAGGCATGGGTCGCCGCCGCGATGCGGTCGGCGCCCTCCTCCATGCGCACCACCATCATCTCGATGGCGATGATGGCGTCGTCGACGAGGAGGCCGAGCGAGATGATGAGGGCGCCCAACGTGATGCGGTCGAAATCGCGGCCCGTGACCATCATCACGACGAACACCGCCGAGAGTGTGAGCGGCACGGCCAGCGCGACCACGATGCCGACCCGGAAGCCGAGTGCCACCAGGGAGACGAGGATCACCACGCCGAGGGCGGTGAAGAACTTGACCATGAACTCGTGGATGGCGTCGTCGATGACCTTGGCCTGATCGGTGATCTTGGTAAAGGCGATGCCCACCGGCGTCTCGTGGTGGATCGCCACCTCCTCGGCGTTGAGCGCCGCGCCGAGCGTCAGCCCGTTGAAGCCGGGCTTCATCACGAGGCCGAGCATCAGGGCCGGGTCGCCGTCGTTGCGGATCGCGAAGGTCCGGGGATCCTCGTAGCCGCGCCTGACCTCGGCGATGTCGCCGAGCTTGAGGCTGCGGTCGCCGGCGGCCACGGGCAGATTCCGGATGGCGTCGAGGCCGTCGATGGCCCCGTCGAGACGCAGGTACACCCGCGGTCCCGCCGCCTCGACAAAGCCGGCCGGGGTGACGTCGTTCTGGTTAGCCAGCGCGGCCAGCAGCTGCTGGCCGGTGATGCCGAGGGTGGCGAGGCGCTGGTAGGAGATCTCCACGAAGATCTTCTGGGTCTGCTCACCCAGGATGTTGATCTTCTCCACGCCCGGCACCCGCAGCAGGCGCTGGCGCAGGTCCTCGGCGTGCAGCACGAGCTGGCGGTGTGGCAGACCCTTGGCCTGTACGGCGTAGAGGGCGAAGTAGATGTCCGAGAACTCGTCGTTGAAGAGCGGCCCCATCACGCCGCGCGGCAGGCTGGAGGCCTGGTCGGAGAGCTTCTTCCGGGCCTGGTAGAACTCCGACTGGAGCTTGGCCGGAGGCATCGCATCCTTGAAGATGACCTTCGTCACCATCAGGCCGGGGCGCACCGTGGTCTCCGCCCGGTCGTAGTAGACGAGCTCCTGCAGGCGCTTCTCGAGGGGGTCGGCGACCTGGCGCTGCATCTCTTCCGCCGTGGCGCCGGGCCAGGCGGCCGAGACCGTCATGACCTTGACGGTGAAGGCCGGGTCCTCCGCCCGCCCGAGCTTCTGGAAGGCGAACAAGCCCGCCCCCGTCAGCGCGATCAGCAGGAACAGGGTGACGGCCCGCTCGCGGACGGCGAGCGCGGAGAGGTTGAGGCCGCTCATCGCACCACCCCGGTCCTGCTGGCGGGCGCCGGGCGCACCCGCTGGTCGGCCGTGAGGAGATGGGCACCGAGCGCCACGATCCGGTCGCCGGGGTTCAGACCGTCGACGATCTCGGCGCGCTCCTCGCCCAGGCGAGCGACCTGCACGATCTGCGGACGCACGGTCTCGGTGGCGGCATCGTAGCGCCAGACCGCGATGCCGTGCCCCTGGTCGAACAGGGCCGCGAGGGGCACCTCGACGCGCGGTACGCGGGCCGCCGCGGCATCGATGAGCTGAAGGGTGACGGTGGCGCCCAGTGGGGCGGCCTCGCCCCCGCCCGAGAGGATATAGCGCGCCCGGTAGGTCCGCGTCGCCGGATCGGCGGTGGCGGAGAGTTCGCGCAGGCGCGCCGGGTACGTCGCCGCGCCCTCGGCGTAGAGGGTGGCGGAGGCCTCTCCCTCGGCAGCGCGCCGGCTGCCCTCGGGCAGGAACACCTCCGCCTCGCGCGCCCCGTCGCGGGCGAGCTTGACCACGGTCTGGCCGGCCGCGACCACCTGGCCGGGCTCGGAGGGCACCTCCATGACGACGCCGTCGGCATCGGCCTGGAGTTCGGCATAGCCCGCCTGGTTCTGGATCTGACTGGCCTGGGCCTCGGCAAGGGCGAGCTGGGCGATGGCGGCGTCGGCCGCGCCCTTGTTCTGGTCGTAGGTCTGCCGGGAGGTCCAGCCGTCGGCCACCAGCCTGCGGCTGCGCTCCTCGTCCGCCTTGTTCTTGATCATTTGGGCCCGGGCCGCCTCGGCAGAGGCGCGGGCGGCGTCGAGGGCGAGGGTGAAGTCGGTGCGGTCGAGGCGCATCAGGGGCTGCCCGCGACGCACCCGGTCGCCCGGGTCGACGAGGCGCTCGAAGATCTTGCCGCCGACCCGGAAGCCCAGGTTGCTCTCGGTCCGGGCCCGGATCACCCCGGTGTAGCGCGCGACCGCGCCGGGACCGCGGACGACCTCGGCCACCTGAACGAGGGGCGGTTCCGGGCTCACCGCCGTCTCCGCCGGTGAGCAGGCGCCGAGGGCGAGGGACGCGAGACCGGGTGCGAACCACTTCTGCATGATGCATCCTCCGCAGCCGGACCATCCGCCGCTCTAAGATTATGTTTATCATCTATTTTGGCGGATGGAACAGGTCAACGCTGCCGTGGCGCCCCCGCGTGCGGGGGGACACCCAGGGAGGTCGACACCGGTAGAAGTGGGCACCGGACGAGAACCTTGGGGCGACCGGATCGGCCGACGTGCCGCCCGTACCCCTAGCGCCCGGTTGCCGGCTCCGAACCGGACCGCACGACCCGCGAGGCCAGCAGCACCGCCATGAAGAAGAGGAAGTACTGGTTCACCGACAATTCCTCGAACATCATCGAGGGCACCAGGAACAGGGCCGTGTAGGCGACGAAGGGACCGGCGGCGGCGGGTGCGCGGGCGATGCGCACGAGGGCGGCGAGGAGGAGCAGCGCCGTCGCGATGCCGCTCTGGAGCGCCAGGGAGATGAAGCCGTTATGCGGCGTCACCAGCCCGGTGAGGGCGCGGAGTTCTTCGCGCCGCGTGGTCTCGCCGACACCGAACGGGTATTCCGCCACGAGTTGCAGAGCGGTGAAGCCGGAAATGAAGCGCTCGTCGGCATTGCCCGAGACGTTGCCGTCGCCCGCAAAGCGCGTCTCGATGGACTGCGCCAACTTCTGGGGCAGGGGGATCTCGCCGGTCATCGAGAAGCCGACGAGCAGGATCCCGAGCACCCCGAGGACGGGCAGCACCACCTGCAGCCGGATGCTCCGGCGCATCAGCACCAGCAGGATCAGCACCGGCATGAACAGCCCGGAGCGGTTGTTGGTCAGGGGAAAGCTCGCCAGCAGAGCCGCGAAATAGGCAAGGTAGATCAGGTTCAAGCGGTAGCGCAGGCTCAGCAGCAGGGCCGCCGCCCCGCCGAGGGCGAAGACGTGGCCGGTCTCGTTGCCGGAAGCCCAGAGGCCGCCCTGCTTGTCCTCGACGAAGAGCTTGAGTTCCTCGTCCAGGCCATCGGTCGGGACGCCGAGGCCGAAGCGGTCCAGCGGCAAACCGGAGGACGAGAGCAGTAGGACGACCAGCGAGCCGCCGAGGCCCGCGAGAAGGCCCCAGCAGAAGGCGTTCTCCAGGCTCCGGTCGCGGAACATCACAAGCAGGATCATCGCCAGGACGAAGTAGAGCAGCAGGACGAGGGTCAGGTAGACGTCGCCGGCCTGGATCTCGGCCTTCAGCACCAGCGAGAGGGCGATCAGGATTCCGACGGCCCCCATCGGGACAGCCTGGCGCAGCCCCTCGGCGATCACGGCGCGGCGCAGGCCGAACCAGGGGATCAGCAGGAAGGGCAGGAGGTCCGACAGGCGCTGGAAGGGAAGCCCGAAGCTCGAGGTCAGGACGTTGAGCTGCAGGGCGACCCCGAGCAGGAACACGACCGCACGGTCGGCCATGATCGGCACCGCCCGCGTCCGCCGCATCCCGGCCGCCATCGGCCCCGCTGGTCCCGTCATCGCTCCGGCCCCCCGAGAAGACGCCGCGTGCCCGGCCCGGGCATGCCTCCGCCCGCGCGTGCACTCTGGCGCGCAAAGGTTTGCGAAGCGTGCAGGTGCCGGGAGGGTGGTGGCTCAGCCGCCGCGGCGGACGAAGAACCCGAGCGCCGCGCGGACGGTGGGACGCAGGAAGACAAGGGCGAGGGTGCCATAGGCCGTCATGCCCAGGGTCACGCAGGCGACGAGGCCGAGTCGGTCGCCGAGGGCCGCGTTGATGGGCTCCTGCACCAGCAAGACCAGGGCCGCCATGGCGCCGGCGCAGGCCGTGGCGGGCAGCAGCACCCCGACGAGGCCCCCGTTGCTCACCGGCACGAAGCGCCCGGCCCGCGCGACGATCAGGGGTGAGAACAGGTAGGCCCGGACCACGTGGCCGATGACGAGGGCCGACAGGCCGAACGGTCCGGTGAGGATCGCCGTCACGGCCCCGATCCCGAACTGGGCGCCGGCGAGCTTCAGGGCGGTGCCGCTGCGGCCCAGCGCCGTGAAGATCATCCACAGCATGGAGGTCACGACGAATTCCGGCGCGAGCAGCGCCAGGATGCGCAGGACCGGCACCGCGTCGTGCCACTGTTCGCCGAACAGGAACGGGATCACGGTCGGGGCCACCGCCGCCATACCGAAGAAGGCCGGCAGCGCCAGGAAGGCGGAGGTCCGGGTGAAGTCGTGGAAGGCGGCGGCGAGGTCGGCCGGGCGGTCCTGCAGGCGGGCATAGGTGGTCAGCGCGACCGCCGAGAACGGGATCACCGCGACCTGGCTCACGAGGTCGATGCAGCGCCAGGCGAGGCGCAGGTGGCCGACATCGGCGGTGGACAGGAAATAGGCGGCGATCACCTCCTGACTGCGGATCGAGAAGACCAGCAGCAGGTTCGTGGAGAAGACCCGGGAGCCGAAGGCGATCTGGCGCCGGGCCGCCGCGAGATCCAGGCGCCGGGCCGGGACCCAGGGCATCGCCGCCCAGGTCAGGAGCGTGGTCGCGCCGGTGGCGACGAGGCGCTGGACCACGAGGCTCCAGACCCCGTAATCCGCGAGCGCCAGGGCCAGAGCGGCGGCGCCCCCGAGGAGGTTCGCGCCGAGCGCCCGGAGGGCAAGCTTGCGGAAGCCGAAGCTGCGCTGGAGCCGCGCCTCGTGGATCGCGCCCAGGGCCGAGATCACGAAGCAGGCGGAGAGCGCGCAGAGGGCGGGCCGCAGCTCGGGCAGGTCGAGCAGCCAGGCGATCGGCCAAGACAGGGCGACGAGGGCCGCAGCGTAGACGACGCTGGAGGCCAGGGTGACCCAGAAGGCGGTAGCGGCGAAGGCCTCCTCGAGATCGGCCCGCTGGACCACCGCGTCGGGCAGGCCGCCGCGGGCGACGATCTGCAGGATGTCGATGAACACGGCGGCGACGGCGACGAGCCCGAACTGGGCAGGCTCGATCAGCCGGGCCAGGACCAAGAACACCCCGAAGCTGAGGACGACGTTGCCGACGGAGGCCAGCGCCACCCAGCGGGCCGCCGCGAAGGAGCGGCCGGAGACGTCCGGCTCGTCGGTGACCCCGAGGGCGGCCGGGGCGGTGGCGGCCTGCCCCGGAAGCAGTGCGGTGGCGCTCACGCGCGGTCGGCCCGGCGCTCGTCCACAAGCTCGGCGTAGAGATCGAGATACTTCTCCGCCACGCGCACGGAGGTCGATTCCCGGATGACGTGCTGGAAGCTGCGCTCGTCCGGCAGACCGACGCGGCCGCGGGCGATCACGGCCCGGATTCGGTCGGCGAGCTCGGCTTCGTTGCCCGGCGTGAACAGCCATTCGGCGTTGTCCTCGCCGATCAGCTCGGGGATGCCGCCCGAGGCCGCGCCGATCACCGGCACGCCCATGACGTAGGCCTCGTAGATCGTCCGCGGCGAGGGCTCGGCCCAGAACGAGGGCACGATGAGCACGTCGATCTCGCTGAGGAAGTCGGCGGGCTTGGCCCAGCCCACGAACTCGATCGGCAGCCCCTCGGCCTGCGCCGTGAAGCGGTCGATCGAGTCGTCCATCGCTTGGCCGGCCACGAGGCAGCGCCAGTCGCCGGGGCCCACCGCGCGGAATGCGTCGACGAGGGTGCCGACGCCCTTCTCGACGTTGATGCGGCCGAGATAGCCGAAGGTCATCGGCCGACCGGTGCGGTCGATCCGCCGCCGCGCCTCTGGGTCGCCGTCCGGCACCGTGCAGGAATAGTAGATGACCCGGCGGCGCTCCGGCGCGAGGTGGCGGAACAGGCCGTGCGTCACGTGGGTCTTCAGGATTTCGGTTCCGACGCTGACCACGGCGCCCACCGCCCGGTTGGTGATCTGCTTGGTGGCGTTCACCACCTTGCAGCCGAGGTGCCAGTGCGTACAGGGCTTGCCGTGCCGGAACATCGCGGCATTGCCGCAGATCAGGTCGTACTCGCAGACCGTGTGGACGATCGGAATGCCGCGCTTGACCGCCTCCCGCCAGACCAGGGTGGAGACGTCGAGAAGCGAGTGGGTGTTGACGATGTCGGGCCGGAAATCATCGAGGACGCGGCCGAACTCCGCGGCGATGGCGAAGTTCCACTGCTGCTTCAGCTTGGCCCAGGTGCGGCCGACCCGCGTCGCCTTCGGCCAGTCCTCCAGCCAGAAATCGTTGTTGTGGGCCATGCGGTAGACGGTGACGCCGTTGCGCACGGTCTTGGGCTCGGCCTCCCGGGCGATGCAGGCCGCCGCCACCGTGTGGCCGGCCGTCACCAGCTCCTCGGCGAGATGCTCCACCGACCGCTCGGCGCCGCCGACGATGTAGGGCGGATAGAGCGCGCTGAGATGCAGGATGCGCAGCGGCCCGGTGGCGGCGATCCGTGCGGCACCCTCCGCGCCGCGCACCGCGAGCGCCGGGGCGGCGGACGGGGCCAGCTGGGCGCGGGCGAGGCCCGGGGCCGTCATCGCGGCGGTGGCCATCTCGGAAGCGGTCATCATGGAAGCGGTCATGGGCGACACTCGTCGAGACGCGGGGGCTCGGAGAAGGCCACCGGCGGGAGAGGATGGGGGGAGGTCGCGACGCCAGCGCGAACGGCGGCGTAGAGCTCGAGATAGGCGCCGGCGACGACGTCGGGGTCGGTGCCCGAGCGAACGGCTTCGGCGCGGGACAGGCCCTCGGGAAGGCGCTCCGGCGCCGCCACGACCCGCGCCATCGCGGTGGCCAGGGCGGACGCATCGCCGGGAGGGACGAGCCAGGGGCCGGCGCCGACCTGCTCGCCGATCCCGCCCACGGCGGTTCCGATCACCGGCACGGCGCGACCATAGGCTTCCGCCACCGTCCGGCCGAACGCCTCCGGCCAGACCGGCGGGACGACGAGACAGTCGATGGTGTCGAGGAAGGCATCCTTCTCGGCATACCCGACAAACGTTACCGGCAACCCCTCGGCCAGGGCGCGGTATCGCGCGAGCCCATCCGCAGCCCGGCCGGCGACGACGAGGCGCCACCCCTCGGGCGGCAGGTGGCGGCAGGCCGCCAGCAACACGTCGGTGCCCTTCGAGGCCTCGATGCGGCCGAGGGAGCCGAAGACGACCGGATCGCCGGGCCTGCGCGGCGGACGAGCGGAGGGGCCACCGGAGGCGATCGGGTTCCAGATCACTCGGCGAAGCGAGTCGGGAATCTCCGCGAAGAACCCGGCCGCCAGGTGCCGGTCCAGGATGTCGGTGCCGACCGCCGCGACGGCGGAGACCGCGCGCTGGCAGCGGCGGTGCGGCTCGGCGTAGAGCCGACACTTCAAGTGCTGGCCGGCGCAGGCGCGTCCGTGCTTCGCCATCGCACCGTTGGTGCACAGGCTGGTGAAGTCGTGAAGCGTGTGGACAACAGGAATATCGAGGCGCCGGAGCATCGGCCAGACGGCCGGGGTGATCTCCGAGATCGAGTGGGTGTTGACGACATCGGGGGCGAAGGCGCGGACCGCCGCCTCCATCCGGATCACCGTCTGCCGGTTCCACTGCGTGGCGAGCTTGTAGCGGAGGCGGTCGAGGCGTCCGTGCTGCGGCCAGTCGAGGCTGTGGAAGGGCGTGCCATGGCCGGTCCGGTAGACGGTGACCCCGTCCTGGAGGGTCGGCGCCTCCACCCGGCGCGAGGCGCAGGCCACCGCCACGGCATGGCCGAGGCCGGCCTGGGTCCGGGCCAGGGTCTCCACCATCAGTTCGGCGCCGCCGACCTGCTCGGGGGCGTAGAGGGAGCTAAGGTGCAGGATGCGCATCCGAGGCCTCCCCGGCGGGCATTGGGCGGGCGGCGTCCCGCAAGGCCTCGAGCAGCACGCTCTCGTAGCGCCGGGCGGTCTCGGCCCAGTCGTAGCGTCGGGCATTGGCGTGGCCCCGCGCGATCAGGTCGGCGCGCAGGTCGGGCTCGTGCAGGAGGCGGCGCAGGGCCGCGGCGAGCGCAGCGGGATCGGCGGGATCGAAGGTAAGCGCACCATTCCCGGCGATCTCGGGCGTCGCCGAGCGGTCCGAGCACAGCACCGGGCAGCCCAGGGTCTGCGCCTCCAGCACCGGCAGGCAGAATCCTTCGGCAAAGGAGGGTACGCACAGGCACAGGGCGTCCCGGTAGAGAGCGGCGAGGCGATCCTCGCCGATGCGCGACAGGCGCGTCAGCCGCACCGGCGCCCCCGCCAAGGCCGCCGCGATGGTCTCTTGCGCGTCCTCGCCGACATGGACGATGGCAAGGTCGGGATGGGTTTGGGAGAGCGCCGCGGCCGCCCGCGCCAGGGCGGCGAAGTTCTTGTTGTGGGTGGCGTTGCCCACCGCCAGAACGTAGGCGCCCCGCGCGGTTTCGGGCGCGATGCCGCCCGTCGCCGACGCATCGAGCATGGCCGCCGAGGGCACGCTCCGGACGCGCTCGCGCAGGGAGGGGTAGAACTGCCCGAGGCTGTCCCGGGTGGTGTCCGAGACCGCGATCACCCGGGCGCTGTTGCCGAGGACCAGCCGGAAGATCAGGTCCGTCGTGAGCGCCTCGCGCCACCCGGTGCAGTCCGGGATGGTTCGGAAGTAGAGGTCGTGCACGACGGTGACGCGGGCCCGGCCGCCGAAGGCCGCACCGTAGGGATCGGCGTTCAAGACCACGTCGATCCCTTCCGCCCGGCACAGGGCCGGGACGGTGACGGCCTGGCGGAGAACGTCGAGGATCATCAGGCGCGGGCGCGGCACGGTCACGATCGCGACCCGGTCGCGGATCGCCTCGGGCAGCTGCGCGCGGGTCCAGGGCGAGCGCAGGACGACGGTGACGGTGCCCCGGTCGAGCAGCCCGGCGATCACCCGGAAGGCGACCAACGCCACGCCGGACGGGCGGCCGCCATGCTGGCTCGGCATGTTGACGAGGACGCGGGTCATCGTGGCTCGGCGGCTCCGGATGGGGGGATTGTCCGTCAGCGTCACGGGCGAGCGGCGGCCTGGCGGATCAGGTCGGCGAGGTCGTCCTGCATCCGGGTGGCGCCGTAGCGGGCGAGGGCCCGCTCGCGAGCCAGGCGAGTGCGCTCCGCGAAAGCCTCCGGGCGATCCAGGATCTCGGCGAGGGCGGCGGCGATGCGGTCGGGGCGACGGGGCGGTACGAGGGTGCCGAGGGCGCCGCCGTCGAGGATCTCGCTGGAAGCGCCGGCATCGGTGGCGACCACTGGCACGCCGGCCAGCATCGCCTCGACGAGGGTCCGGCCGAACGGCTCGGGGTCCACGGAGGGATGAACCACCGCATCGACGGCCTGCATCAGGCGAGGCACGTCGCTGCGCTGGCCCAGGAACAGGACCCGGTCGGCGACGCCGCGGGCCGCCGCGAGGTCGCGCAGGCCCGCCGCGTAGCCATCCTCGCCGAACAGGGCAGAGCCCACCACCAGACAGCGCAGGCCCGGCATCTCAGCCAGCGCCTCGATCACGACGTCCTGCCCTTTCCAGGGTGCGAGACGGCTGAACACGCCGACGAGGGGCCCGGCGGGCAGGCCGAGCTCCGTGCGCAGTTCCGCCACGGGGCGCGGGTCGAGGATCAGGTCGAGGCCATTCGGCACCACCGTCACCCGGTCCCGGCGTCCGCCCGCCTGCACGAACGCCTCGGCCGCGGCCCGCGAGGGGACGATGACGCACGCCGCGCAGGCATTGGCGAGCCGGGCCTGCACGATCCGCTGCGCCGGGCCGAAATGGGCGCCGTCGAGGATGTCGTGCAGGTGCCAGACCAGAGGGCGGCCGACGAGACGGGCCGGCAGGGCCGCGAGCAGGAAGGCCTTCTGCGAATTGGCATAGACCACGTCGCAGCCGCGCGCGGCCCGGGCGAGGTCCCGCGCCAAACGGGCGAGGCAGCCGAGCACCGGAAGGGCGCGCCAGGGGGAGACGTCCCGGCGCAGGCCGGAGAGGTCGGCGCCCGGCGCTGCGAGCCGGATCGTCAGGCCGGTCTCCCGCAGGGCGTCGGCGAGGGGGCCGCCCTCGAACAGGAAGGCCTGGGAGCCGGGCCAGGCCCGCACGACGTCCCGCAGGACGAGCTCGGCGCCGGACATGGTGCCCGTGTGGCTGACGAACAGCACCCGGGGCTGGGCCGCCCGCGCCCCCACCGGACGCGCGGTGCGCGCCCGCTCGGAACCGTTCGCGGTCGAGAGCGTCCCGGCCATCAGGCGGCTCCCGTACGATGCGGCAAGGACAGGGGCATGGCCTCGTAGGCCGGCTGGCCGCCGGGCTTGACCATCGTCATGGCGATGCCGAGGACGGCGCCGCCGGCCTGACGCAGGCTCGTCACGGTCTCGATCGTATCGGACAGCTGCGAGCGGCCCGCACGGGTGCAGCAGAGCACGCCGTCCACGTGGCGGGCGAGCATGCAGGCATCCATCAGCAGGCTGGTCGGCGGACTGTCGAGGAGCACGAGGTCGTAGCGCCGGCTCCAACGCAGGAGGTTCGCCATGCGCTGCTTCATCAGAAGCTCGGTTGAGTCCGGCGTCGGAACGCCGGCCGGGATGACGTCGAATCCGTCCTTGGCGATGACGGCCGCCGCGGCATCGATCTCGCCGCGCAGGATACCGGCGAGGCCAGGGCTGCGGCTCAGACCGAGGGACGCCTCGAAATTGGGCCGGCGCAGGTCGCACTCGATCACCAGGACACGGCGACCGCTCGCGGCACTGAGGCCGGCAATGGCGAAGGTCGTGAAGGACTTGCCCTCGCGCGGCTTGCCCGAGGTCACCAGCACCGTGCGCGAGCCGTCGCCGCCCGCCAGGAACAGGTGGGCGTGGAGGGTCCGCAGCACGTTCCGCATGCCGGGATCCGCCTGCGCCCGCTGCAGGGCCTCGGCCAGCGGCAGTTCGCGGCGCCGGTCGGAAAGGCGGCCCATCAGGCCGCCGGCAGCCAGGCAGGGCAGCTGGGCGAAGACCGGGGCGCCGGTGCCGGCCACCAGCTGGGCGGGCGTGCGGACCCGGCGGTCGGCGAGATCGCGCAGGAGGGCGGCGCCGGCAGCGAGCACGGTCGCCAGTACGACGGCCCCGGCCAGAAACGGGACGGGCTTGGGCGAGAACGCCTCCTGGGGCACTTCGGCGAGGCTGACCAAGCGGGTGCTGCCGGTGAGGATGCGGCGCTCGGTCTCCAGCTCGCTCGCCCGCTTCACGAGGTCGGCGTAGCGGGCGCGCTTGATCTCCGCGTTGCGGACCATGCCCTCGATCGAGGCCTCGTCGTCCATGGCGGCGGCCGCCTCGGACTTGGCGGCGTCCATCTGGGCGCGGAGGGAGCGGGCCAGGGTGTTCGAGGCCTCGTAAGTCTTGCGCAGGCCGTCGGCGACGTTGGCGAGTTCCCGGTCGATCCGGGCGCGCAGGCTGGCCTGCTCGGTCTGCAGGGCGCGAACGGTCGGGTGGTTCGGGCCGAGCAGAGTGCTCTGGTTGGCGAGCTGCGCACTGACGCCGCTGATCTGCTGCTTGAGGTCGCCTACGGCGCGGCTGGCGAGGACCGCCGGGGCGCTGTCGGAGCCGCGTCGACGGTCGGCCTCGATCTCCTTCAGGCGTGCAGCGGCATCCGCCTTGGCGGCCTCGGAGGCCGCGAGCTGCTGACTGATCCCGGTGAGGCGCTCGGCGCTGATCGGACCGGTCGCACCCTTCACGAGGCCTTTACGGCGGCGGAAGGCCTGGATGCGCGCCTCGTCGTCGCGGATCGAGGCGTCGAGCTGCTTGATCTCGGTGAACAGCCAGTCGGTGGCCGCCTTGCGGCTCGAGGCCTGCGCGTTGCGCTGGTCTTCCAGAAAGGCGTTGATGAGCGCGTTGGTCATCGTCTGCGCCACCTCGGGCAGCGGCGACTTGTAGCCGATGGCGATGACGCGGGAGCGGCCGGCGCTGCCGACCATGTAGCGCTTCTGCAGATACTCCACGAGCGCGTCGCGGTCCGCGCCGAGCTTGGCGCAGACGGCATCCTTCTTCTCCGTGATCCGGTCGGGATGCCCACGGGTGACGGTCTCACGGCATTCGGACATCACCGCCTCGGCGAGGCCGCTCTCGGCGGCGAGACGCATGAGGCGGGGCGAGCGGATCACCAGGATCTGGCTCTCCAGATCGGCCGGATCGCCGAGCTTCTGAATCCAGGCCATCGAGGCGTTGCTGGCGCCCGGCTCCGGCTCGGCCACGATGACGGACCCGGTCGCCACGTACTGGGCGGGTGTGCGCAACAGGATGGCCACCGCGAGCCCGAGGACGGCAACGAAGACGGTCACGAACAGGACGCGGCGGCGCCAGATCTTGAGGAGGGGCACCATGAGCGCGCCGCCGCGCTCGCGGTCCTGCTCGGGTACGCGCCCGGCGGCCGGCGCGCGGTCGGGCATGTCGAGGGTGAGGAGGGACATGCGCGCCGCTCCTCAGGACACGGCTTCGAAGCGGGGAACGGCCTCGAGCCGGGAGAGGGTGCGCAGGCGTGGCTCGCAGGCGGCGCGATGCATCGTGAGCTGTTCGTCGACGAAGCGCGAGAAGCGGATGCGGAACAGATCGGAGGAGAACGGCTCCGCCTGGTTCCGGCAGGCCTCGCGGGTGAAGCTGTCCTCCTGGCGGATGAAGTCGCAGACGCAGGACGCGATGGCATCGGGCTCGGGCGTGTCGAAGAACAGGCCCGTGCGGTTCGGCCCACGGACCTGCACGGTCTCGCGAGCGCCGCCGCGCCCGAGGGCGAGGACGGGCGTGCCCTCCGATTGGGCCTCCACAACGATGATCCCGAAATCCTCCTCCGCCGCGAAGACGAAGGCGCGGGCCGTGGCCATGAGACGGCGCAGCTCCTCGTCGGATACGAACCCCGCGAAGGTGACGTTCGAGGTCGCGATCGCCCTCAGCCGCTCGGCCTCCGGACCGGTGCCGGCGACCACGAGGTCGAGGCCGGGCAGCTGCGCGAAAGCACGCACCACGGCTTCGACGTTCTTGTAGGGCACGAGGCGGCTCGCCACCAGGAAGTGGTTCCCGCGCGGTCCGTCGTAGCGCTGGCTGGACAGGGTGACGGGCGGAGGGATCACCTCGGCGCCGCGGCCGTAGACCTTGTGGATCCGCCGCGCCACGAAACCGGAATTGGCGATGATCGCGTTCGGCCCGGGGGCGGTGCGGTAGTCCCACAGGCGCATCCGGTGGAGGATGAGCCGAGCGAGCAGGCCCTTGAGGCCGCTCGCGCAGCCGCTTTCCCGCAGATAGGTGTGCTGCAGATCCCAGGCGTAGCGCATGGGGGAGTGGACGTAGGACACGTGAAGCTGGTCCGGTCCGGTGAGTACGCCCTTGGCCACGGCGTAACTGCTCGAGATGACGAGGTCGTAGCTCGACAGGTCGAACTGCTCGATGGCGAGCGGCATCAGCGGCAGGTAGTGCCGGTGCCGCGTGCGCGCGAGGGGAAGGCGCTGGATGAAGCTCGTGCGCGCCTGCGTGTAGCCGAGATAGGTCCGCGCGGACTCGGGCAGGAAGTCGAACAGGGTATAGATATGGGCCTGCGGATAGATCTTCAGCAGCTGGCGCAGCACCTGCTCGGCGCCTCCGACCACGTATAACCAGTCGTGAACGATCGCTATACGCATCCGAACCATCCTCGCCGGCCTGCCGGACACCGAGAGAACCTCCGCAGACGGACGGCATGACACCGACCCCTGAGAGCATTCTCTCTTCGAACTAAACTACTATGATAAACCCACGCGCTGAAGTCATCTTACGCACGATCAGTACTTAGAGATAACAGTCTGCGGACGCTTTTATCGAAAATCAGGCTGCCCGTATTAGGTTTTTAGGAAGGATCAAGACAGACGGTGGTTTCGCATCGCGGCGTCCGTTCGTTCAGGAAGGAACCGCGCCGGGCAGCGGTCCAGGGCCCGGGCTCCGGTCGCACAACCGCCGCAGGGCGGCCCCGATGGGCCTTTCCACGCAGCGGAACAGCCATTCCCCGAGGAGCACGGAAGCGCTGAAGGCCAGGACGAAGACCAGGACGACGCGCAGGGGACCTGGAACCACCAGAACGGCCGCCACCTTGGCGCCGGCATGCAACATCAGATTGTGGATCAGGTAGAACGCGTAGCTGGCGTTCCCCTGGGAGAACAGCCACCTCGAGCGCAGGACGATGCCGCCCCGCTCCAGCAGAAGCAGCGCGCCGACGGCGAGCGCTGCGGCGCTCCCCCAGACAAGAGGGCGCAGGAACCCCGTCATCTCCAAATCGGCGCCGAGGGCGCCCGCCACCGCCTGCCCACCGAGGATGAGGGCGCCCGCGACCGCGAGCGCGCCGACGGCCGCCCGCCGGACCGGGAAGCCGGGCGAGGGCGCCCCGCAGCGGAGATAGGCGTAGCCCAGAGCCGCACCGGCCACGAATTCGAGCACGATCGGCTTCGTGTAATAGGCCCAGTAGAGGCCCGGTACCGGCGCCAGGCCGAGCAGGACCAGCGCACCGAAGGCGGCGGCCAGGCCGATCATCCGCGCGCGCAAGTCCGACACCAGCAGCAGGGCGGCGAATCCGGCATAGAAGAACATCTCGTAGTTGAGCGTCCAGCCCACCGAATTGAGGGGCTCGACGTAGCCGCCCCGCGAGAACGGCAGGAACAGCAGTGACTGCACCACGTAATCCGGCCGCAGTTCGACGATGCCGATGGGTTTCAGTCCGGCGAGCGCGATCAGCGCCAGCCCGAGGGTGACGAGCCAGTAGAGAGGTACCACGCGAATCGCCCGACGGAGCAGGAACGAACCGGGGGTCTCACTTCGCCCGGCCGTGCTCACGAACATGATGAAGCCGGACAGGACGAAGAACACGTCCACGCCCGCCGCTCCGAACGCCATCGCGTCGGGCCTCGGCAGAATGGGGCCCGCGTACAGTCCGAAATGCGTCAGGAAGACCGAATAGGCCGCCAGGGCGCGCAGGATCTGCAGGTTGTAGATCATCTCTCGCCGAAGGATCGTGTGCGTCCGCTGAACGGGAGCGGACCCGGTCAACGCCTGATCGTCGAACCTGAGCGCGCGCCGGCCCGCAAAGTCACGTCATTCCAGACATTATCCTGAATCGTTCCGCCTTTTGTCAATTATTGCGAGACTTTGTTTACCACGATATCAGGTGTTGTCCCTGGCGCTGCGGATGCCAGTGAATTTTCGAGCCGGAGGACCTTGGGGGAAGCGCCTGTAAAGTCGCCTTCCTCTAGGATTGGCACGAAGATCGATCAGAAGACCGGCGCGTTGGGTGAGCATCGGAGCGTCGGCCGTCGACAAACCCGATCGCACACAACAGAGCCCGGTATTTACCATCGTGGCCCTTGTTGTTTGACAATTCAAATTGCCAGCCAATACATGTGCTATTGCTTAGAAAGGAGCCGTACCTTGGTCACCTCCCAGGACATCCGCGAGATCCTCGCGACCAATGAGGTGCTCGCGCCGGTCGCCGAACAGATCGGCGACGACGACAGCCTGTTCGATCGAGGCCTCGACTCGTTCGGTTCGGTCCAGCTGATGCTGGCCCTCGAGGAGCGGTTCGGCATCGAGTTCCCGGACGAGTTCCTGACCCGCAAGTCCTTCGCGTCGATCGCTGCGATCCGCGAGACCGTGGCCACCGTCCTCCATCCGCAGGCCGCATGAGCACCCTGGCCCAGCGCGCGCAGCGGGCAGCGACGATCGCGGCGCTCCATGCCGACGCCGTCGACCGAGACGGCCGCTTCCCCCTGGAAGCGGTCACGGCCCTCAAGGCGGAGCGCCTGTTGGGCCTGCAGTTCCCGAGCCAGTTCGGCGGCGAAGGGGCCGGGCTGAGAGAGATCGCGGACCTGTGCTGCACGCTTGGGCAAGCGTGCAGCAGTGCCGCGATGGTGTTCGCGATGCACCACATCAAGGTCGCGAGCCTCGTGGCCCACGGCCTGGACAGCGCGTGGCATTGTCAGCTGATGGAGCGGATCGCCCAGGAGCAGCTCCTCGTCGCTTCCTCGACCACGGAGGCCGGGATCGGCGGCGACCTGCGCACCAGCTTCTGCGCCGTCGAGACCACCGGAGGCGTCTTCGCCCTCGGCAAAGACGCCTCCGTGATCTCCTACGGGACGCAGGCCGACCTGATCCTCGCCACTGCCCGGCGCCACCCGGAGGCCGCGGGCTCCGACCAAGTGCTGGTGGCCCTGTTCGCCGACCAGGTCTCCCTGGAGCGCAAGAGCGTGTGGGACACTCTCGGCATGCGCGGCACCTGCAGCGACGGCTTCCGCCTGGAGGCCCGGGACATTCCCGTCGAGCAGATCCTGCCCAAGCCCTTCGCGGAGATCGCGGCCCAGTCGATGCTGGCCTCCTCGCACCTCCTGTGGAGCAGCGTCTGGTTCGGCATCGCCAGTTCCGCTGTCGACCGCGCCCGCACCTTCGTGCAGACCGAGGCCCGGCGCCAGCCGGGGCAGGTGCCGCCGACGGCCCTGCGCCTCGCGGAAGTCTCGAACGCCCTCCAGGCGATGCGGGCCGCCATCGTGTCGGCGCTCCGCCGCTACGAGGACGCGCAGGGAGACGTCGACACCATCGGGTCGATCGGCTTCTCCGTCATGCTGAACAACTTGAAGACGACCGCCTCCGAGATGGCCGTCGACATCGTGCAGCGCGCCCTCTCGATCGTCGGCCTCGCCGGCTACCAGAACGGCACGCCCTTCAGCCTCGGCCGGCCCCTGCGCGACGTCCTGTCGGCGCCGCTGATGATCGGAAACGACCGCATCCTCGCCAACACCGCCAAGCTTCTGCTCGTGCAGAAGGGCGGCGGCCAGCTCATGAGCGCGTGATGGACTCGACCTTCTCTCCCCGGGCAGATTCCCGCGCCGCCGAAATCTTCGACGAGGCCCCGGACGGCGTCCCGAGCTTCCTCGATCGCCTGTTCGACCAGGGCCTCCTGGTACGCACCGGCGTCAACGGCCTCTACGGCCGCAGCGGCGCCTTCGAGAGCGTCGTCGATGCCCTCGAGCGCCTGATCAGCCGCCTCGGCGCGGCGGACGGGGCGGAGGTGATGCGCTTTCCCCCCGGCATGAGCCGGCCAGCCTTCGAGCGCAGCGGCTACCTCAAGGGTTTTCCGAACCTCGCCGGCACCATTCACAGCTTCTGCGGCAACGAGGCGGAGCATGCCGAGCTTCTCGCCTGCGTCGAAGCCCGGAGCGACTGGACCGGTCACCAGCAGGCGACGGACATCGTGCTCACCCCCGCGGCCTGCTACCCCCTCTACCCGGCCGCCGCAGCGCGCGGCCGCCTGCCCGAAGAGGGCGGCCTGTTCGACCTGCAATCGTACTGTTTCCGGCGCGAACCCAGCCTGGAACCGACCCGGATGCAGCTCTTCCGGATGCGCGAATACGTGCGCATGGGCAGCCCCGAGCAGGTGCTGGCCTTCCGTGAATCCTGGCTCGCCCGCGGCACCGAGATGATCCGCAGCCTCCTGCTGCCGCTGGCGATCGACGTCGCCAACGACCCGTTTTTCGGCCGGGCCGGGCGGATGCTCGCCAATAACCAGCGCCAGCAGAACCTGAAGTTCGAGCTGAACGTGCCGGTGAACAGCGTCGAGAAGCCGACCGCCTGCCTCAGCTTTAACTACCATCAGGACCATTTCGGAACGACCTGGAACCTGCGCCAAGCCGACGGCAGCGTCGCGCACACTGCCTGCGTCGGCTTCGGCCTGGAACGGATCACCCTGGCGCTCCTGCGCCATCACGGCCTTGACCTCGCCGCCTGGCCGGATGCCGTGCGCACCACCCTGTGGGGCTGATCCGGTGACCGCCGCACGCCTCCGGCCGGCGCAGGGGCTCGCCCCCGAGACGCCCTACGCGCCGCACCTGCTCCATGCGGCCGACCGCAACTGGCCGGAAACGAACTGCTACGTCGATCTCTGGATCGAACTCCTGCACGGGCGCGGCCTCGTGCCGGAGGCGATGCTGGGCTTCACCCTGCGGCAGGATTTCGAGGGCGACCAGTTCACGTTCTTCAAGCCGCCGGCGGCCGATCTCGAGCGGCTCTACGGGATCGAGGTGCTGGAGCTCGCCGTCTACGACACCCTCGAAGCGCAGGCCCTGATCCAGGTCCAACAGGGCCGACCGGTGCTGGTGGAGGTGGACGCTATCCACCTGCCTGATACTTCCGGCACCACCTACGGCCGGGAGCACGGCAAGACCACGATCGGTATTCTGGCCCTCGACCCCGAAACCCGGGAGCTCGACTACCTTCACAATGCCGGTCGCTTCCGGCTCTCCGGCGACAATTACCACGGCATCTTCGGACCTGCCGTGCTGCCGCCCTACGCGGAGTTCGTGAAGGCGGTCGCGTCTCCCATGAGCCCGGTTGATCTGCCGGGCGCCGCCCTCGACCTGCTACGGCGCCACCGTACGCGGGCGCCGGCGCACAATCCGGTCCTGGCGTTCCGCGACGCCCTCGCGCGGACGGCGCCTGCCCTGGTCCAGCGCCCCCTCGGGGTCTTTCACGCCTACGCCTTCAACACCACGCGCCAGCTCGGAGCGAATTTCGAGATGCTCGCGAGCCATCTCGCCTGGCTCGAAGCGGCAGCTGCGGGACCTTTCGCTCCAGCCTCGGACGCGGCCGCGCGCCTCGCCGTCGAGGCCAAGGCCTTCCAGTTCCAGCTTGCACGGGCTTTCCACCGCCGCAGTGCCGACGGTCTCGCGCCGCGTCTCGACCGGCTCGCGACCACCTACGCGGACGTGTTCGCAGCCCTCGACCGCGCGCTCGATCGGTAGGGGCGGAGCGTGGCCAGGATCCGGTCCATCGACGGTGTGGGACCGCAGGCCGTGGACGGCCCCTGGCGGCTCGCCCTGACGCCGCCCGGCGCCTGGGCCGGCCCGGGCGACCTGTCGGAGGCGGCGGACTGGATCCCCGCCCCGGTGCCCGGCACCGTCGCCGCGGCCCTGCGGGACGCCGGAGGCTGGTCGGAGTCGGCACCGATGCCGATCCATGACCAGGACGTCTGGTACCGGACCCGGCTGACCCAAAGCGGTCCCGTGCGCCTGCGCTTCGAGGGCTTGGCGACCCTCGCCGAGGTGTGGCTCGACGGCATGCCCGTGCTGGTCTCCCGCTCGATGTTCGAGGCCTACGCCGTCGAGGCCGATCTCCGGCCGGGGGCCGAGCTCGGCCTCTGCTTCCGGTCGCTCAAGGCGGAGCTCGACCGCCCGGGCAAACGCGGGCGCTGGCGCCCCCGCATGATCACGCCGGGCTCCCTGCGCCACGTCCGAACGAGCCTCCTCGGCTTCATGCCGGGCTGGTGCCCGGACATCGACCTCGTGGGTCCCTACCGCCCGATCACGGTGGAGCCCTTGCGCCGCGGCTTGGTGGAAGCCGACCTGCGGGCCACCTATGACGGCGACGTGGGCCGGCTGGCCGCGCGCCTGCGGATCGACGGCCATCCCGCATCGGTCACACTGCATTGCGCCGGGCGCGCGGTCACCCTGACGGAATCCGAGACCGATCTGTTCACCGGAACCCTGGCGCTGCCCGGCGTGGCGCCCTGGTGGCCCCATACCCACGGCACGCCTCACCTCCATCCCGTGCGCGTGGAAATCGACGGCACGACGGTCGATCTCGGCCGGACGGGCTTTCGCAGCCTGTCGCTGGCACGACCCTTCGCGGAGGGCCTGGCGCTCGCCGTCAACGGCGTGCCGGTGTTCTGTCGGGGTGCCAACTGGACCCCCCCGGACCTCGTCGGCCTCGGCACCGAGGATGGCGCCATCCTCGTCGACCTTGCGCGCGAGGCCGGCATGAACATGCTGCGCGTCTCCGGCGCCACCCTCTATCCCTCGCCCGAGTTCTACGACCTTTGCGACACCTCCGGCATCCTCGTCTGGCAGGACCTGATGCTGGCGAATTTCGATTATCCGCACGACGCCGCCGGCTTTGCCGCCAGCCTCGACCGGGAAGTGTCGGGGATCCTCGAGCGGACTCAGCTCGCACCCTGCCTCGCCGTGATCTGCGGCGGCAGCGAAGTCTGGCAGCAGGCGGCCATGCTCGGGGCGCCGCGGACGGTTTGGGCCGACGCCTTTTGCACCGAGACGCTGCCGGGGCTCGTCGCCGGCACCCGTCCCGACCTCGTGGTGGTACCGAACTCGCCCTCGGGCGGCGACCTACCGTTCTCGCCGAGCGCGGGCTGTACCCACTATTACGGCGTCGGTGCCTATCGCCGCCCTCTGGAGGATGCGCGCCGGGCCGAGGTGGGCTTCGCCAGCGAATGCCTCGCTTTCGCCAACCCGCCGGAACCGGCGACGCTCGGGCAGATGGGGCCCGCCGATCCACTCTGGGCTCGCGGCATCCCCCGCGACCGGGGCGCCGACTGGGATTTCGAGCAGGTGCGCGACCACTATGTCGCCCTGCTCTACGGGGTCGATCCCGCCGCCCTGCGCGCCGCCGATCCCGAGCGCTACCTCGAACTCGGCCGCGCCGCCGTGGCCGAGGTGATGGAGGCGACCTTCGCCGAGTGGCGCCGGGCGCGCTCGCCGACTGCCGGCGGCCTCGTCTGGTTCCTGCGTGACCTCGGGCCGGGCACCGGCTGGGGCGTGATCGACTGGACCCAAACCCCGAAATCCGGCTGGTACGCCTTGAAGCGCGCCTTCCGCCCGGTGCAGGTCACCCTGTCGGACGAGGGCCTGAGCGGTCTCCACCTCCATGTCCACAACGAGACCGCCCGGCCGGTCGACCTGCGCTTGGGGCTGATCTTCGCGGATCGCACCGGCAAAGTCGCGGCCCGGGCCGAACGCGGGATCACGGTCGACCCGCGCGCCTCGCTGACCCTCTCCTCCGCCGAGATGCTCGGCCGCTTCTTCGATGCCACCGACAGCTACCGCTTCGGCCCCCGCATCCACGACCTCGCGCATGCCCGTCTCACCGATGCGGACGGCGCGGTCGTCGCCGAAAGCTTCCACTTTCCGGGCCCCCGGCCAGTCACTCCCGAGGCGATCGGCCTGCGGGTCGAACCCGTGGCCGGTGCATCCGTACCGACCCTGCGCATCGGAACCGGGCATCTCGCCCTCGGGGTGAGCGTGCGGAGCTCCGCGGCGCGGCCCTGCGACAGCGGCTTCCACCTGGCACCGGGGACAGAGCGGCTGGTTCGCTTCCCCGGGTGCCATCGGCTCCCGCAGGGCGCGATCGCGGCCCTCAACAGCAGCGAAAGCGTGAGGTTCGGTCATGACGCGTGAGGTCCGCCCCGAGCACGAGACGCACGCGGCGCCCGACGCCGCCATGCCCGTGACCTTCGACGACCTGTTCGGATGGGTCCACCCGGCCGCGGGCCGGCGCGGCGTACTCTTGTGCGGCGCCTGTGGGTTCGAGCAGATGGCCGCCCATCGCCCTTGGCGCGCCCTGGCGGATCGACTCGCCGCGGCCGGCTGCCCGACCCTGCGGTTCGACTATCCGGGGGAGGGCAACTCCGGCGATCCCGGCGAGGTGCGGGTTTCGGCCAACGTCGCGGCGATCCGCCGGGCGATGCGCTTCCTGCGCGAGACGACCGGCGTCACGGAGATCGTCCTCGTCGGCCTGCGCCTCGGTGCCAACCTGGCCCTGCTGGCGGCCCAGGAGGAGAGCGTCGACCGCCTGGTCCTGCTGGCACCGGCCGCGACCGGACGCGCCTATCTCCGCGAGATGCGGCTTCGCGCCCGGACGGTGGGCGGCGTCGCGGAGGGCGCGGCCCCGAAGGCGGATCCGGACGGCCTGTCGGTCGGGGGCTTTCGCATGGATGCAGCCTTCCTGACCGATGTCGGTGCCCTCGACGCCGGCGCGATCACCCGCGCGCCGGCCCCGCGAACCCTGCTTCTCGCACCGGAGACCCGGACGCTGGCGGGACGGCTGACGGCGCTCGGCAGCGCCGTCGAGACGGGGCCGCTGCCGGGCCTTCCGCTTCTCGTGGGCGACCCGATCTTCGCCGAGGTCCCGGAGGCGGATTTCGATCGGATCACCGCCTTCGCAACGGACGGCGTCACCATCGCCGGTCCGGCCATTCCCCTGGATCTCGGCCCGGCGCACCTCGTCGGCCCCGGCTGGTCCGAGACGCCCGCCCGGTTCCAACCGGACCTGTTCGGCATCCGCTGTACGCCGCGGCGGCAGGATCCGGGCGCGCCGACGGTGGTGTTCGTCTCCACCGGCATGACCGTGCATTCGGGGTGGGGCCGGCAGACCACCACGCTCGCCCGCAGGCTCGCCGTCGACGGCATTCCGTCCTTCCGCTTCGACCTCGCGGGCATCGGCGACAGCGGCGGCCGGTCGGACGGTCGCAGGCCGCCCTACGCCCCCGACGGGTTCGCGGATGTGGGCCGTGCCCTCGATCACCTCGCCGAGGTCCGAGGCCCCATCGTCCTCATGGGCAATTGCAGCGGCGCCCATGCGGCGTTCCAGGCCCTCTGCCGCGACGCCCGGGTCGATGGGGCGCTCCTGATCAACCCCTACTGCTTCGACTGGGACCCGGATCAGGACGTCGACGCCGTGATCCGCCAGACGTTCGGCAGCACCGGCACCTATGCGGCGCTGCTCAAGCGGGGCGCGACCTGGCGGCGGCTCCTGCGCGGCGAGATCCACGTGCGGGCGATCGGCGCGACCCTGGCCAAGCGCGGCCTCGATGCGGCCGTCCGGCGGCTGCGGCGCCTCGTGAACCCGATCTCCCCCGGCGGCTCCGTCGCCCGACGGGTGGCGCGGCTGCGGCGACGGGGCGCCGAGATCCGCCTGGTCTACAGCGCCGGCGACCCCGGGCTCGCCGCCCTCCACCGCTATCTCGGCCGCGCGCCCGGTCGGGCCGATCGGCACCTCGGCGCGCCGGTGGCGATCGTGCCCGAGGTCGACCACAACTTCAGCTCGGCCACGGCGCAGGCCCTGCTCGGGCATCACCTGCGCGACCTCCTGACGGCGGTTCAGGAGGCCCGGGCGACCCGCACGGAAGCGCACAAACCCGTCGAGACCGATTCCCGGGCCACCGTTCTGGCGAGCCTGGCGTGAGCGGGCTCACCCGCCGGGCGACCCTGGCCCTTGGGGCGGGGGCCTTCGCATCGCGGATCGAGGCCGCACCCGCGCCGGCGCACCGCTGCGAGGACCTGATCGACGCCATCGGCATCAACGTGCATCTCGGCCATGGCGGCTCGCCCTACGTCGCGCGCTTTTCCGACTGTGCCGCCGCCCTCGACGACCTCGGCGTGCGCCACCTGCGCGACGACATCGTCCTCGTCGGCACGGAGCCGGCCGGGCAGTTCGAGCGGATCGCGGGGCTCGCCCGCCGGGGCTACCGCTTCAGCCTGGTCTTCTATGACGGCCTGACCCCCGGTCCGCGCGTGCCGCCGGAGCGCTTCGCCGAGATCGCCGACTGGGCCGACGACGGGCTCGTCGTCGTGGAGGGCGGCAACGAGCCGCCGGTGGCCGCGCGTCCGGGCCTTGCCCGCCTGTCCGCGGAGCATCAGGCGGCGCTGTTCCGCGCAGTGCGGGACGCCCCGCGGCACCGAACCGTCCGGGTGGCCGGGCCGAGCTACATCCAGGCCAACATCGCCGCCGCGGAGAACCTGTCCGCCTCGGTCGATCTCGCCAACGTCCACGCCTATCCGGGGCTGGAGCATCCCGAAACCCGAGGGGCGGGCAGTCTCGGCGGTTTCCTCACGGCCGTTCGGCCGGTCTTCGGCACCGCGCCGGTCATCGTCACGGAGACCGGCTATCACACGGCGCTGGCCACCCGGAGCGCCCACCTGCCGGTCTCGGAAGCTCTCCGCGCCCGCTACCTGCCGCGCCTCCTCCTGTGGAGCTACCTGCAGGGCGTACGCCGGACCTATCTCTACGAGCTGATCTCCGCGTTCGATGGGGGCGATGCCGATCCGGAGAGCCGGTTCGGACTGATCGCCCATGACGGCACGCCGAGCGCGTCCTTCGCCGCCGTTCGGAGCCTGATCCGCCTGTTCGGCGGTCGCGCGGAGGACGCGACGGCGTCCCGAGACCGCATCGGGGTCGTGCTGCCGGTCGATGTGCCCGATCTGGTGGCGACGAGTTTCCAGCGGGCGGACGGCGCCCTGCTGGTGCCGGTCTGGCTCGGGCTCGACGGCTGGGACCGGAACGCCCGGGCGCCGCGCCCGGACAGCGCGCCGCGCCCCGTGGCGCTCCATCTTTCGAGCCCGCCCCGGCGGTTGCGCCTGCACCGCTTCGGCGACGACGGCGTCGTCAGCGTCACGGGACTGGCACCGATGCAGGTCCCCACGGTGGCGGCCACCGACCGCCTCGCCGTCCTCGAGATCTGGTAGCCCGCCGGTCCTAGAGGGCCGGTTCGTCGAGGAACTGGACGCCGATCTCACCCGGCTTGCGCCACGCGACCCGGGCCGGGCGGCGCTCGCCCTGCAGCTCCAGCAGCAGCGTGAAGCGGTCGGGAATGCCGACCACGCTGGCGACCCGGAGACGGGCGCCGGATGCGGAGCGGTTGCGCAGCGTGCAGTCGATCACGCCGCCACCCTGCAACGCGATCTTGCCTGTCAGCAACGTGCGGGAGCGGGGCTCGGATCGTCTCTCTTCCATCGGGGGTGCCATGTGGTTGTGGTCGAGGCGAAGGTAGAGTCCCAGTGGTTACGACTCGGTATCCACGATCCGCCGGGCGGATCGTCAGCGGAATTGCACACCGATCATTTCGTCGGTGCGCCAGACGACGTGGCAGAGCTTGATCCCGTCCAGCGGTGGCGCCGTCAGCAGGAAGGGACTCGGCACCCGGGCGGCATCCGGAAGGGTGATCCTGACCCCGCCCAGGGAGACATCATGGACCAGGCAGGCGATCTCGGTGTGTTCGTCGAGAGTGATGCTGCCGGTCTCATCGGACAGGATCCGGGGTTCAGCGCGGCGGTCTTGCATGGGACGGATCTCGAGACAGATCGGACAGCCCAGATTCGGCGGCCCGCGCCAAGGACGGCCTAACCGGGTCGCTCAAATTGCCCGCATTCCCGAGAAAAGTCGGGGCCGGAAACCGCGCAGCGTATACGCCGAGGGTCGCGACGAGGTCGCGCCCCGCGCCAACGCCCCCGGATGACAGCTGCGCGTGGGACACAACCCTCGGCTGGAACCGCCGGGTGCGGCATCCGGTTCGGCAGGGGACAACCGGAGCCGAGCGCCATGAAGATCGTCACCGTCGCGGACCTCATCGTCGACACCCTGGACCAGGCGGGCGTCCAGCGGATCTACGGCATCGTCGGGGATAGCCTGAACGCGCTGACCGAGTCGCTGCGGGCCCGGGGCACCATCGACTGGGTCCATGTCCGCCACGAGGAGGTGGCGGCCTTCGCGGCGGGGGCCGACAGCCAGCTCTCGGGCAAGCTCGCGGTCTGCGCCGGGTCCTGCGGGCCGGGCCATGTCCACCTGATCAACGGCCTCTACGATTGCCACCGCACCCGCACCCCGGTGCTGGCCATCGCGGCCCATATCCCGTCGTCCGAGATCGGCTCGGGCTACTTCCAGGAGACGCATCCGGGCGAGCTGTTCCGCGAGTGCAGCCACTACTGCGAGATGGTGGGCGACGCCTCCCAGCTGCCGCAGGTGCTGGAGAACGCCATGCGGGCGGCGATCGGCCTCTCCGGCGTCGCCGTGGTCATCATCCCCGGCGACGTCGCCCTGATGGACGCGCCCACCCGCGGCGTCGCCCCCAATGCGGGGCTGATTCCGCCCAGGCCCGTGGTGCGCCCGGCCGAGCCCGAGCTCGACGCGCTCGCGGCGCTGCTGAACGGCTCGGAGCGGATCACCCTGCTGTGCGGACGCGGCTGCGCCGGGGCCCATGCCGAGCTGCTCCAACTGGCCGAGGCCCTGAAGAGTCCGATCGTGCATGCCCTCGGCGGCAAGGACGTGGTCGAGTACGACAACCCCTACGACGTCGGCATGACCGGGCTGATCGGCTTCTCGTCGGGCTACGCCGCGATGATGTCCTGCGACACCCTGCTGATGCTCGGCACCGACTTCCCCTACCGGCAGTTCTACCCGCAGGACGCGACGATCGCGCAGGTCGACATCCGCCCCGGCCAGCTCGGGCGCCGGTGCAAGCTCGACCTCGGCCTCGTCGGCCACGTGGACGACACCCTCCGGGCCCTCCTGCCGATGCTCACCGTCAAGACCGAGCGCAAGCATCTCGACGCCGCCCTGAAGCACTACGCCAAGGCGCGCGAGGACCTCGACGACCTCGCCACCGGGGCGCCCGCCAAGGGCTGGTTCGGCCTGAAATCGGCAAAGCCGCCGATCCACCCGCAATACCTGACGAAGCTGGTGAGCGAGGCGGCCGACGACGATGCGGTGTTCACGGCCGATGTCGGCACCCCGACGATCTGGGCGGCGCGCTACCTGAAGATGAACGGCCGGCGCCGGCTGATCGGCTCCTGGGTCCACGGCTCGATGGCCAACGCCATGGCGCAGGGCATCGGCGCGCAATCGGCCTATCCCGACCGGCAGGTGGTGTCGCTCTCGGGCGACGGCGGCTTCACCATGCTGATGGGCGACCTCCTCACCCTGCGCCAGCAGCAGCTGCCCCTGAAGATCGTGGTCTACAACAACGGCACCCTCGGCTTCGTCGAGCTGGAGATGAAGGCCGCGGGCTACATCGAGACGGGCGTGTCCCTCGACAACCCGGACTTCGCCGCCATGGCCCGCGGCGCCGGCATCCATGCCGTCCGGGTCGAGGACCCGGCCGAACTCGAGGACGCCGTGCGCGCGGTGATGGCCCATCCGGGCCCGGCTCTCCTCGACTGCGTGGTGGCCCGCCAGGAACTCTCGATGCCCCCGAAGATCGACGGCAAGCAGGTGAAGGGCTTCAGCCTCTACGTCCTGCGGGCGGTGATGAGCGGGCGCGGGGATTCGGTCCTCGACCTGGCGAAGACGAACCTCCTGCGCTGAGGCCCGGGGTCGCTCGGGCGGCCCATCCTCACCGCAAGCGCCGCTCGGGCGGCCGGGGTCTCCCAGCCGCCCGAGGCCGTCAGCCCAGGGGGGATCGGCCCTCGAGCGCGCCGAACTGCAGGTAGTGCAGCATCGGGTCGATCTGCTCGGCCCGGACGTCCGGGTTGGCCGCCTCGTAGGCGTTCGTGTGGAAGCCGGCGGACGGATCCCGCCCTTCCTTCCAGCCGAAGTCGTGATAGTGCGCCAGGGGATCCATGTTGGCGGCGGCGACGTCCTGGTAGGCCGCCAGATACCCCTGGGTGTCGAAGATCGCGTTCGGATCGCGGCCCTCGTGCCAGCCGTTGGTCTCGTAGTGCTGGTAGGCGAAGGCGAAGCTGTCCCCGCCGGCCTTAAGCGCCGCCTGGGCGACGTCGAGGTTGGACAGCAGGTAGTATTCCGCGTCGAAGCCCGGATGCGTGTTCAGGTCGAGCGCGCGGCCGACGGCGGCATAGGTCTCGCGCCCCTCGGCCTGGCCGAAAGCGAGGTAATGGACCAGGGGATTCATGCCCGCCGCCTTCACGTCCGGATTCCGGGCGAGGTACAGCTCGTTGTCGAAGCCGAGCGACGGATCGCGGCCCTCGTTCCAGCCGTTGGTCTCGTAATGCGTCAGGGGATTCACCTTCGCGGCCGCGACGTCCGGATTGGCCGCCAGGTAGCCCGTCGTCGAGAATTCCGCGTTCGGATCGCGGCCCTCCAGCCAGCCGAACTGGGCGTAGTGCGTGTCGGCATCCATGCCGTCCCGCCAGACGTCCTTGTTGCTGCCATAGTAGAACAGGTCGTCGACCAGCGGGCTGGCATCGTTCTCGACGATGGTCCCATCGGTGAACTTGATTTCGGAGATCCCGGTGACGTCGTGTGACAGTCCGCTCGGATCGATGACGAACGATCGCCCCTGCTCGATCCGGACCTGCGAGGCGTCGAAGGCGAACGCGAACGTGACGGCGTCGCGCGATCCCAGGTCCACGATCGCCCCGAGCGTCTGGGACGCGAGTCCCGGATGGTTCGCACCATCGGTGTAGGTCGCGTCGATGGCGAGCGCCTTGCCGCCATCCTGATAGCCGGGCGTATAGACGCCGGTGTTGTTCGTCTCGACGACGATCCCGTCGAGCTTGAAGTCGTAGGCGACGCTGCCGGCCGCCGGGTCGCCATCCGCATCCGTCACCCGGGCGGTCAGCCTCTGTCCCTCGACGGCCCGGCCATCGCTGAGGCCGGCCAGAAGCAGGCTGCCGGCCCGGTCCCCGTCCGCCACGCTGCCGCCCACGGCCGAGGCGACGTCCGCGTGGCCCTGCGCATCGGTGTAGCTGGCAACCACCGAAAGCACCTTGCCGGCCTCGGCGTAGCCGAGGGTGTACTGGCCGGACGTGTTGGTCTCGACCGTGCTGCCGTCGAGCTGGAACGCGTAGCTCACGCCCCCCGGTGCCGGGAGCCCGTCCGGGTCCGACAGGCTGGCGCTGACGGTCTGGCCTTCCGCCACCAGCCCC
>NZ_LMMK01000013.1:67065-67312 GCF_001422795.1 Methylobacterium sp. Leaf88
GTCCACGTCCGTGACGGTGCCACCCACCGCCGAGGCGATGTCCGCGTGGCCCTGCGGATCGGTGTAGCTCGCGACCACCGAGAGCACCTTGCCGGCCTCGGCGTAGCCGAGGGTGTACTGGCCGGAGCTGTTGGTCTCGACCGTACTGCCGTCGAGCTGGAACGCGTAGCTCACGCCCCCCGGCGCCGGGAGCCCGTCCGGGTCCGACAGGCTGGCGCTGACGGTCTGGCCTTCCGCCACCAGCCCC
>NZ_LMMK01000013.1:67377-68640 GCF_001422795.1 Methylobacterium sp. Leaf88
ATCCACGTCCGTGACGGTGCCACCCACCGCCGAGGCGATGTCCGCGTGGCCCTGCGCATCGGTGTAGCTCGCAACCACCGCGAGGACCTTGCCGGCCTCGGCGTAGCCGAGGGTGTACTGGCCGGAGGTGTTGGTCTCCACAGTGCTGCCGTCGAGCTGGAAGGCGTAAGTCACGCCCCCCGGCGCCGGGACCCCGTCCGGGTCCGACAGGCTGGCGCTGACGGTCTGGCCCTCCGCCACCGAGCCCGACAGGAGGACGCTGCCGGCGCGATTCACGTCCGTGATGGTGCCGCCCGCAGCCGCCACCACACTGTCATGGCCCTGCGCATCGGTGTAGCTGGCAACCACCGAGAGCACCTTGCCGGCATCGGCGTAGCCGAGCGTGTACTGGCCGGAGGTGTTGGTCTCCACCGTGCTGCCGTCGAGCTGGAAGGCATAAGTCACGCCGCCGGCTGCCGGCACGCCATCGGGGTCCGACAGGCTGGCGCTGACGGTCTCGCCCTCCGCCACCGAGCCGGACAGGAGGACGCTGCCGGCGCGATCCACGTCCGTGACGCTGCCACCCACCGCCGAGATGATGTCCGCGTGTCCTTGCTCATCCGTGTAGCTCGCGACCACCGCGAGGACCTTGCCGGCATCGGCGTAGCCGAGGGTGAACTCGCCGGACGTGTTGGTCTCCACCGTACTGCCGTCGAGCTTGAAGGCGTAAGTCACGCCCCCCGGTGCCGGGCCCCCGTCCGGGTCCGACAGGCTGGCGCTGATCGTCTGGCCTTCCGTCACCAGGCCAGACAGCAGGACGCTGCCGGCGCGGTCCACGTCCGTGACGGTGCCACCCACAACCGAGACGATGCCGGCGTGGCCCTGGCCATCGGTGTAGCTCGCGACCACCGAGAGGACCTTGCCGGCATCGGCGTAGCCGAGGGTGTACTGGCCGGACGTATTCGTCTCGACCGTGCTGCCGTCGAGCTGGAAGGCGTAAGTCACGCCCCCCGGTGCCGGGACCCCGTCCGGGTCCGACAGGCTGGCGCTGACGGTCTCGCCTTCCGTCACCGAGCCCGACAGCAGGACGCTGCCGGCCTGGTTCGCGTCCGCCACGCTGCCGCCGGCGACCGAGGCGATGTCGGCGTGCCCTTGCGCATCCGTGTAGCTCGCGACCACCGAGAGCACCTTGCCCGCATCGCCGAAGCCGAGCGTGTACTGGCCGGAGGTGTTGGTCTCGACCGTGCTGCCGTCGAGCTGGAAGGCGTAAGTCACGCCGCCCGG
>NZ_LMMK01000013.1:68699-68963 GCF_001422795.1 Methylobacterium sp. Leaf88
AACCCCATCCGGGTCCGACAGGCTGGCGCTGACGGTTTGGCCCTCCGCCACCGAACCCGACAGGAGGACGCTGCCGGCGCGGTCCACGTCCGTGACGCTCCCGCCCACGGCCGAGGCGATGTCCGCGTGGCCCTGGCCATCGGTGTAGCTCGCGACCACCGAGAGCACCTTGCCGGCATCGGCGTAGCCGAGCGTGTACGCGCCGGAGGTGTTGGTCTCGACCGTGCTGCCGTCGAGCTGGAAGGCGTAAGTCACGCCGCCCGG
>NZ_LMMK01000013.1:69015-87962 GCF_001422795.1 Methylobacterium sp. Leaf88
GACCCCGTCGGGATCCGACAGGCTGGCGCTGACGGTCTGGCCTTCCGTCACCGAGCCCGACAGGAGGACGCTGCCGGCGCGATCCACGTCCGCCACGCTGCCGCCCACGGCGGAGGCGATGGCGGCGTGCCCTTGCGCATCCGTGTAGCTCGCCACCACCGAAAGCACCTTGCCGGCATCGGCGTAGCCGAGCGTGTACGCGCCGGAGGTGTTGGTCTCCACCGTGCTGCCGTCGAGTTGGAAGGCGTAAGTCACGCCCCCCGGTGCCGGGAGCCCGTCGGGATCCGACAGGCTGGCGCTGATGGTCTGGCCTTCCGTCACCGCGCCCGAGAGGATTACGCTGCCGGCGCGGTCCACGTCCGTGACGGTGCCGCCGACAGCCGAGACGATGCCGGCATGTCCCTGCCCATCGGTGTAGGTGGCGACCACCGAGAGCCCCTTGCCGGCATCGCCATAGCCCAGGGTGTACTGGCCGGAACTGTTGGTCTCGACCGTGCTGCCGTCGAGTTGGAAGGCGTAAGTCACGCCCCCCGGTGCCGGGAGCCCGTCGGGGTCCGACAGGCTGGCGCTGATGGTCTGGCCTTCCGCCACCGAGCCCGACAGGAGGACGCTGCCGGCGCGGTCCACGTCCGTGACGCTGCCGGCCGAGGCCGAGGCCGAGTCGGCGTGCCCCAGGGCGTCGGTGTAGGTGACCGTGACGGCGATGATCTTGCCGCTGTCGCCGTAGGTCGGCGTGTAGCTGTTGGAATCGGTGGCCTGCAGCACCTGATTCGCGACGATATCCAGGAAGGTGTAGAGCGCCGGCCCACCGGGCACGAGGCCATCGGCATCGGTGAGGGTCGCCACGATGGGCGTGCCTTCGGACGCATTGCCGTCGGTCAGCCCGGACAGCGTCAGGTCTCCGGGCTGATTGGTCTCAGCGATCGTGTAGGGGCCGGCCGCGTAATCGCCCGGAATGAAGACCGCGTTGTTGACGTCCGCGAAAACGTTCAGGCTGGTCGGCCCGCCGATCTGGGCCGTCGGGAGGCTGAGTTCCAGCACCGAGCGATCGGCGTTGTAGGCGTGGGTGAGGGGCGTGACCGAGACGAGTGTCCCCCCGTCGACGCCCGTATAGAGATACGGTTGCCCGTCCGGCGCGATGTTGATGTTGAAGTCGTAGCCGCCGTAGAGGTCAAAGATCTGGTATCCGGTCGCCGTGTTGGCATCGGTGTCGAGCCAGATCGTGGTGAAGGTTCCGATGGCGGTCCCGGCGGGTGCCGTGATGGCGAAGGTCGCCACGCCGCCCTCGATGTGCCCGTAGAGGCCGTAATCCATCGGCCCGCCGTCGATGGGATTCAGACGGTCGGAAGGCGCCCATTCCCCGAGATTACCGTCAATCGTATACATGGCGTCCCTGTCTCCCTACGACAGAAAAATACGAACAACGACGACCACAGCTTATCTATCGACGCGGACAGGGTCCGATGCGCGCTCCGGAGAAGCCAGACGAGCGTCAGTAAAGATCAGGACGCCAGAACAACCGTTCGCCACTAGACGATAACGCTGCCGTTTTTTCGTTCAATTTTACGTACCGCAGCGGGACAACGAGTAAAATCAAACCTTTGGTTCTTTGAATAACGAAAAATGATTAGATGCTTCGCGCGAATTCTGGCGGACAGGCGTCCGAGGCTGCGGACGCGGCGCACGGCCCTTCGGCCGCGCCGCCGACCGCGTCCGGTTGATCGCTTCGGTTGGCACGTGCGGAACGGCTCCCCTCCCGTGTGCGGGAGGGTTGGGGTGAGGGGCGCCGCAGGAACCAAGCGGAGGGGGGACCCGGCCCATCCGTTCGATCCCCTCGGGAGACCGGATCTGGGCTTCGCTCAAGGGCCGCGCGGGCTTGCCGATCCGGGCACCGCCTCGATCGAGCGGAGCCCGGATCAGGTGCTCAGGTTCAGGCGGTAGCGGTAGGCGTCGCCGCGGAACAGGCCCTCGACATACTCGATCATGACGGCGTCGCGGTTGTAGCTGTGGCGCTTGATCAGCAGGCAGGGGAGGGGCTGGGCGAAGGCGAAGATCTCGCATTCGGCCGCATTCGGCATCGTCGCCTCCACGGTCTGCTCGCAACGCACGAGGCGGCCGCCCGGGTGCTCGGCCAGGAAGGCGTAGACCGAGCCGGAGAGGTCGCCGGTCTCCAGGCTGGGCACGGCCCGGATGTTGTACCAGGCCACCTCCCGGGACATCGGCACGCCGTCGCCGGAGCGCACGCGGGTCAGCCGCAGGAACGGGGCCGTGGAGGGCAGGCCGAAGATCGAGGCGATCGAGCGGTCCTCGGCGACCACCCGCTCCAGGATGCGGGAGGAGGGGATCTTGCCCAGCTCCCGCATCTCCTCGGTGAAGCCCTTGAGGCGGTCCATGCCCGGGCGCACCGGCTCGGGGCGGTGGCGCACGAGGAAGCCGGAGCGTCCGCGGGGAACGAGGAGCTCCTCGTCGCTGAGCTCGGCATAGGCGCGCTGGACCGTGACGCGGCTGACGCCGAGGCTGTCGGCCAGCTGACGCTCGGCCGGCAGGATGACGCCCGGCGGCAGCGAGCCCGACAGGATCAGCTCGCGCAGCTGGCCCTCGATCTGCCGGTAGAGCGGCATGGCGGTGTCCGCGCGCAGCCGCAGGAGGGACAGCACCGAGGGGCGATCACCGGCCGCCGGATCCGGCGCGACATCGCCGTGTATCGTCCGATTTCTGGGGCGCACGTCCGTCCGACCTCCGGTACGAATACTTATATCGGATCGGGCCGGGGTGCTCCATGCGGGTCTTCGTCATCGGCAGCTTCGTGATCGCCTGCTCGGTCAAGGTCCCGCGGCTGCCGCAGGCGGGCGAATCCCTCGGGGGCTCGGCCTTCCGCGCGGAGCCCGGCGGCAAGGGCTTCAACCTTGCGCTGGCCGCGCACCGGCTCGGCGTCGGGGTGGACGGGCTCTTCGCCGTCGGCGCGGACGTGTTCTCCCCGGTGGTCCGCTCGACCTTCGCGCAGGTGGGCTTTCCCGAGACCATGCTGGTGCCGCATGCGGGCTCGACCGGCGCCGGCGTCGCCTTCGTCGATCCGGCGGGCGAGAACTGCCTCGCGGTCTGCCTCGGGGCCAACCTCGCCCTGACGGCGGCGGATGTCCGGGCCGCGGCCGACCGCGTCGCGGCCGCCGACCTCGTGGCGGCGACCTTCGAATCCCCGGATGCCCCCATCCGCGAGGCCTTCGCCCTGGCCCGGGCAGCGGGCCTGCCCACCCTGCTCAACCCGTCGCCGATGCGCCGCCTCGACCCCGCGATCCTGGCCGACACCACGATCCTCGTCGTCAACGGGATCGAGGCGACCGCGCTCGGCCTCGGCCCGGCCGAGGCCCTGGCCGAGACGCGGCGCCCGACGCCCGCCATCGCCGCCCTCCTCGACGGGGGCCTCGACCACCTCGTGGTCACCCTGGGGGAGCGCGGCGCGGTCGCGTTCCGCCCCGGCCTGCCGCCCCTGCGCCAGCCGGCCTTCCCGGTGGCGGCCGTCGATACGGTCGGGGCGGGCGATGCCTTCGCGGCCGGCCTGATGGCGGCCCTGCTGGCGAAGGCGCCCCTCGGCGCGGCCCTGCGGCGGGCGGCGGCCTGCGGGGCGCTGGCCACCGCGCAGTTCGGGGCCTTCGACGCCTTCCCCACCGCCGCCGCGCTGGAGGCCTTCCTGGACGGGGCCGGGCCGGACGCCGCCTCCGGCGACGCGGGCCTCAGCACGGGGCCGACGGCCCGCTGAACATCGAGAGCGAGGCCACGATGCTCAGGAGTTCCGCCTGCCGCTTGGTGCCCGTCTTGTTGAAGATCGAGGTGAGCTGGGTCCGCACCGTGCTGGTCTGGACGCCGACGCTCTCGGCATAGCTCTGCAGGCGCAGGCCCCCGGCCAGGGCCTGGAGCAGGCGCGCCTCCGCCGGGGTCAGGTCGAACAGCAGGTGGAGGAGGCCGTCATCCGGCGCCGCCCGGGCACCGACCTGCACCAGGATGAGGAGCACCGCCGAGGCGTCGAAGACGTCGCCGGGGTGCCGGTCGAAGCGCAGGATGTGGGCGATGTGGGCGCGGCGGTCGGCGTAGCCGCGCACCGGCATGGTCTGGGCCGCGCGCCGGCCGGCGACCACGTCGGCGACCGCGTCCTGCAGGAGCTTGCTGTTGGCCAGGCTCTTGAACAGGAGGCCGCCATGCTGGCCCGAGGGCAGGATCTCGTCCTGCTCCTCCAGGCGGGCATTCATGGCCAGGACCCGCCCCGAGGCTGACAGGATCGCGGCCGGCAGCCCGATCCGGTTGAGGGCCGTGGTGGTGGTGCGGGCGCGCCCGGAGCCGAATCGCGCCCCGAGCCGGCAGGCGCGGACGAGATGCGGCCGCAGGGCATCGAGGCGCGGCAGGAGGCCGGCCTCGTGCGGACCGGCCTCGGCCCGGCGCTCGGCCGTGACGATCGCCACGTCGCCGGTGGGGAGGGGGATCGTCGTCCCCACCTGCCAGAACGGTTCGTCGACCCGGGAGGACCGGCCGTCATAGGAACCCGGCAGCAGGTCGACGTCGCGGACGAAGCTCCCCTGGGCGAGGGCGCGCCACTGCGCCGTGCGCCCGCTGCCCCGCCAGGACGCGGCGTCGGTGTGATGCCGCAGGCGGCGCTCGAGGGACGGGGAGGCGATCCAGCGCGGCGTGCCCGTGGGCGGCAGGACCATGAGCACGCCGCCATCCGAATGCGCCGTCTCTCCGAAGCATTGGAGAACGTCCGGCCAGAATTCGGGCGTGCCGGCCGCTTCATAGATCCGGTCGATCAGAGTTTCCCGCATCGGCCCGCCCCACTGATGATGTGTCTGATCTTGATAAGACCAATATCAGTCCAAAACCGGCGGCGGTATCCTCCGAATGGGGGATGTCGCCGGCCCGAGCTGGGCGCGGGGCCGGCGGCAGGTCCCTCCGCCCGCGGAGGACGGTGCGGCGGGCGGTCCCCGGCCGGTCGCGCGGTACGCGGCAAACCCCTGGCGAGACGGTGCTTTTTCGACTGGGCCGGGGCACCGGCCGGAGCCGGCAGCGACCGGAACGGCCGCGGCCGTGCCTTCCGGACCTGCCGAGACTGTCCGCGTTTCGGAGGATCCCGCCATCAGGACCTTCTGCGCCAGCGCCGTCGTCGTCCTGTCCTGCACCGCGACGCGGGCCGACGAACGGAACGACGGGCCCGATCTCGCCTGAGCCCAGGCTTCCTCGGCCCTGAAGCGCGGGCCGATCGGCTCCCCGGAGGCGACCCTCGCGACGGTCGCGCCACGGGCGGGATTCGTCGTCCGCGACCGCACGGAGGTCGACGAGGCGCCCGTGGCGGGCGCCGTGAGCGTCATCGCCACGGCCCTGCCGGCCGGCGCGAGCCGGGGTCTGTCCATCGCCGCGCCCATCGGCCCGACGAGCCTTCTCTGCATCCGGCGCACCCTCGCGGGCGCCCTGCCCACCGGCCTCGCCACCGGGCTCGGCGTCGCAACGGTCCACCTGACCGATGGAACCCTGGCGGCCCGCTGGGGCGCCGGCCGGACCGCATCCACCCGGGCCAGACGCGGTTTGTTAAGCGCTTTCGGCCTTACTGAAGCCGGGCGGACACAGCCTCCGGCCGCCCGGGTCGGGACCGTCGTCGCGGCCGCCCGTGCCCCGGAGCGTTCCTGGTGCGTGTGATCGGAATGGCCATGACGGGACGGCACGCAACCGCGCCTGCGCCGCGCGGCGCCTGGCGCGCCGCGTTCGCGGACCTGGTGGGCTCCGATGCGCGCCTCCTGGCCTTTGCCCGGCGCGCCGCCTGGATCCTCGTGCCCCTGACCCTCGGAGTGGTGGCGGTGCTGTACGGCACCGGCCCCGAGCCGCGGCGGAACTGGCGGGGCGACGTGCTCGGCGTGGATTTCAGCCAGATCTGGGTCGCGGGCCGGGCCGCGCTGGAGGGCCGCGCCGGCGAGCCCTACGACCTGCCGGTGCACCTCGCGAACCTGAAGGCGGCGTTCGGGCCGGATTGCCGCTTCGCCTGGCACTACCCGCCGGTGTTCCTGCTGCCGGCCGCCGCCCTGGCGGTGTGGGAGCCGCAGGCCGCCTTCTGGCTCTGGACCGCGCTGTCCGTCGGCCTGTTCGCCCTCGCGATGGGACTCGCGGCCGGGTGCCGCGACGGGGCCGGGATCGCGCTCGCGCATCCGCTCGTCTTCTGCACGCTCGTCTATGGCCAGAACGCCCTGTTCACCGCCGCGCTCCTGACCCTGGGCGCGACCCTGGTGGACCGGCGCCCCTGGCTCGCGGGGCTGTGCTTCGGGCTGCTCTGCTACAAGCCGCACTTCGCGGTGCTGGCGCCGCTCCTGCTCCTGGCCACCGGCCGTCGGGCCTGCCTGGGCGCCTGCCTCGCCACCATGCTCGCCCTCGCCGCCGCCGCCCTGGCGGCGTTCGGCCCGGCGCCCTGGATCGGCTTCCTCCAGACTCTCGGCACCACCAACCAGATCATCCTCCGGGACGCCGGGGCGGGCCTCGACGTCAACGCCAGCGCTTTCGGCGCGGTGCGGCTCGCGGGCGGCACGATGGCCGCCGCCTGGGCCTTCCAGGGCCTCGTCGCCCTGGCGGCGCTGGCGCTGGCGCTGCGCAGCTGGCGTGGGCCGACGCCCGCGCCGCTGCGCGCCGCCGCTCTCCTCGCCGCGGTGCCGCTGCTCTCGCCCTACCTGCCGGTCTACGACCTCGCGCCCCTGGTGCCCGCGACCTTGTTCCTCGTCCTGGCGGCCCGGGACGCCGGCGGCCTGCGCTGGCCGGAGCGGGCCCTCCTGTGCGCGACGCCCCTGTTCGCCCTGCCGCGCCTCGTCGCCGACCTGACGGGGGTGCCCCTCGGGCTCGGGCTGGCCCTAGCCGTGCTCGCCTGCGTCGCCCTCCGGGTGCTCCACCCCGGCGGGGCCCCGACGCGCCCCGGTCCGTCGACGGCCCCGCGGCCGGGCGGCCTGGGGCACCGGGAGTCCGCGCCGCGCGCGTGAGATCCCAAGCCCGGCGCGAGACCCGGAGCCCGCCGCGAGACCCGGAGCCCCGCGCGAGACCCGGAGCCCCCCCGGACTCGCCCGAGGGACGAACCGTCCGCGCAGCGCCCGACCCCTCGCCCTGCCGGATGCCGGCGAGGTCGTCCCGGTCCGCGGGCGCGTGGTACGGGTCGGGGTCGGGTCGGACGGCACGCCATCGTCCGCGCGGGCGCGAAAAGGCGCCGCGAAGGCGCGAGACGTGAACCCGCCGAGACCGATGCGTGCGCCACCCGCCGGGATGCGTGCCGGGGCGCCGGCCCACGGCCCCCGCGCCCGAGAAACCGGTTTCCCCTTTCCGGTCCGATGCTCTAAACCCGGCCCCAGAGTAGAACATTTCCAAAGGCGGCCGGCGGGGTGTACCGGCGGGCGCGGGACCAGGGAACGCCATGCGCATCGGACTGTTCGTGCCGTGCTACGTCGACGCCTTCGAGCCGGAGGTGGGGGTGGCCACCCTGGAGCTGCTGGAGCGCTTCGGGCTCGACGTGGACTACCCCTTCGACCAGACCTGCTGCGGCCAGCCGATGACCAACACCGGCTGCCACGCCGAGGCCGCCGCCACCGAGGCCCTGTTCGTGAAGAACTTCGCCCCGTTCGACTACGTGGTGGCCCCGTCCGGCTCCTGCGTGCACCAGGTGCGCGAGCACCTCACGGCGATCCCGCAGACCGAGGAGGTCAAGGCGGTGCGGGCCAAGACCTTCGAGCTGGTCGAGTTCCTGCACGACATCCTCAAGGTCGATGAATTCCCCTGGGCCGAGTTCCCCCACAAGGTCGGCTACCACGGCAACTGCAACGCGCTCCGGGGCATCCACCACGCCCGCCCGTCCGAGCTGAACGCGCCGTTCTTCTCCAAGCCCCTGGATCTCCTGAAGAAGGTCAAGGGCATCGAGATCGTGGCCCCCGCGCGGCCCGACGAGTGCTGCGGCTTCGGCGGCACCTTCTCGGTGTTCGAGCCCGCCGTCTCGGCCAAGATGGGCTACGACAAGGTCGCGGACCACGCCCAGGCCGGGGCCGCCTACGTCGTCTCGGCCGATTCCTCCTGCCTGATGCACCAGAAGGGCTGCGCCGAGCGGCTCGGCGTGCCGCTCAAGTACATCCACATCGCCCGCATCCTGAATGGAGCGACCGCATGAGCGCCTCCGACGAACTCCGTCCCCGCGAAAACCTTCGACCCCGCGACGATGCCCACCGCGACGGCGTGATCCATCCCGAGGTGCTGGCCGCGAACGACGAGAGCGAGCGGGGCCAGGACGGCCGGCGCCTGCAGCACGCGGAGGGCGCCTCGCGGCCGATCTCGGCCGAGGCCATCTCCCCGAAGGCGCCCCGCGAGCAGCAGCCGCGCGGCGCCAAGATCCGCGGCGACCGGCCCATCGACCAGGCCGAGGCCGCCGAGCGCTTCCTCGCCGCGCCGCTGCACCAGAAGGCGCACGACGCCCGGCTCTGGGACCTGCGCTCCAAGCGCGACACCGCCGCCTTCGGCATCCCCGAATGGGAGGAGCTGCGCGAGCTCGCCTCCCAGATCAAAACGCACACCCTGGCGAACCTCGACCGCTACCTCGAGCAGTTCGAGGCCCAGGCGAAGGCCAACGGCGTGCACGTGCACTGGGCCGCCGACGGGGCCGAGCACAACCGCATCGTGCACGGCATCCTCAAGGATCACGGCGCCAAGTCGCTGATCAAGTCGAAGTCGATGCTCACCGAGGAATGCGGCTTCCGGCACTACATGGCCGGCACCGGCATCGAGGTGATCGAGACCGATCTCGGCGAGCGCATCCAGCAGCTCGACAACGAGGAGCCGAGCCACGTGGTGGTGCCGGCCGTGCACAAGACCCGCTTCGACGTGGCCGAGGTCTTCTCCCGCACCATGGGAACCGACCCCGAGAACGACGACGCCCACTACCTCGCCGAGAGCCAGCGCATGCACACGCGCCCGCTGATCCTGGAGGCGGATGCGGGGCTCACCGGCTGCAACTTCGCCATCGCCGAGACCGGCACGGTGGTGACCTGCACCAACGAGGGCAATGCCGATCTCTCGGGCAACGTGCCGAAGCTCCAGATCCACTCCATCGGCATCGAGAAGCTGATCCCGCGCATCGAGCATCTCGGCGTGTTCCTGCGCCTGCTCTCGCGCTCGGCGCTGGGCTCGCCGATCACCCAGTACACCTCGCACTTCCGCGCGCCCCGCGCGGGCACCGAGATGCACATGGTGCTGGTCGACAACGGCCGCTCCGAGCGCCTCGGCATGGAGGAGTTCTGGACGTCCCTGAAATGCATCCGCTGCGGCGCCTGCATGAACACCTGCCCGGTCTACCGGCGCTCGGGGGGCCTGTCCTACGGCGCCACCTATTCGGGCCCGATCGGGCTGATCATCGACCCGACCTTCAACAAGCGGAAATACTCGACCCTGCCGTTCTCCTCGACGATGAACGGCTCCTGCACCAATGTCTGCCCGGTGAAGATCAACATCCACGAGCAGATCTTCGCGTGGCGGAAGGTCTTGGCCGAGGAGCACCAGATCCCGCTCCTGAAGCAGGGCATGATGAAGGCGGCGGGCCAGGTCCTGAGCCGCCCGGCCACCTACCGGGCGGCCATCGGCGCCGCCGATTCCGCCCTCAAGGTGCTGCCGCGCTTCGCCGTCTACAACCCGCTCAACACCTGGGGGAAGGGCCGCGAGATGCCCGAGGCCCCGCGCCAGACCTTCCACGCCTGGTACAAGCAGAACCGCATGGGCCAGGCGGGGGGCAGGAAGACCGGCGACACGACGAAGACCCGCGACACGACCAAGACCGGCGACACGACGAAGAGTGCGACATGAGCGTCCGCGAAACCACCCTGGCGCGCATCCGCCAGAACCGCCCGGCGGGCGATTACCCCCTGCCGGAGGTGCCGCTCTTCGCGCCGCTGGTCGGCGACGACCACGTGGCCGAGTTCGGCGAGCGCCTGAAGCGCATGGGCGGCCGGCTCGCCGAGGCCGACCCCGGCGGCGACCCCTTCGCCAGCGTGCGCGAGCGCCTGGCCGGCGCGTCGGTCATCGCCTCGGCCGTGCCGGAGATCGCGGGCAACCGCGATCTTGGCGCCGTGGCCCGGCCGCAGGACCTCGCCGACGTCGACGTCGCCGTCGTGCGGGCGGTGTTCGGGGTCGCCGAGACCGGCTCGGTGCTGTTCACGCAGGCCGAACTGCAGGTGAACGCCGTCGCCTACCTCGCCCAGCACCTGGTGGTGCTCCTCGACCCGGCCGACATCCTGGTGAACATCCAGGCGGCCTACCGCCGCCCGGACTTCGCCCACGCCGATTACGCCGTGCTCCACACCGGCCCCTCGGCCACCGCCGACATCGAGGGCGTGCTGATCCACGGCGCGCAGGGCGTGCGCTCGCTCACGGTGATCCTGGTGCCGCGCCGGGGCTGAAGTCCGGTGCGCGACACCGCGCCCGGAGGCGCGATCCTTGCTATGCCGACCGCCACGACATGCATGCGAGACCTGTCAGCAAGGAGCGGATGGTGTGCTATCAACTGGGCTGCAACTTATCCTACAACATCCTCTCGGACACGACCTTCATCTTCAACCTCGAGGTCGCGCGCCTGCGTAGCGTCGAGATCCTCAGCGAGAGCCTGATCCTGTCGCCGAACCTGAAGCGCGACATCTACATCACGCCCGACCTCCAGAACCGCTACCTCGGCGTCAACGTGCCGGTGGGGCAGTTCGCCCTGGAATACAGCGCCGAGGTCGAGCTCACCGTGCACCGGGCCGACCCGGCGACGGTCAACGAGACGCCGATCTCCCAGCTGCCCCTCGACATCCTGCCGTTCCTGCTGCCGAGCCGCTTCGTCTCGTCCGACCGGCTGACCCCCTTCGCGCTGGCCGAGTTCGGCGCCCTGCCGAAGGGCCACCAGCGGGTCAACGCGATCTGCAACTGGATCCACGACCACCTGACCTACCAGCCCGGCACCAGCGACGGCGAGACCACCGCCGACGAGAGCCTGCTCAAGCGGGCCGGGGTCTGCCGCGACTTCGCCCATATCGGCACCGCCTTCTGCCGGGCGCTCGGCATCCCGGCCCGCTTCGTCAGCTGCTACGCCCACGGCCTCGTGCCGAGCGACTTCCACGCGGTGTTCGAGGCCTATCTCGACGGGCGCTGGTGGCTGTTCGATGCGACCCGCCAGGCCGACCTCGACGGCCTGGTGCGCATCGGCGTCGGGCGCGACGCCGCCGAGATCGCCTTCTCGACGCCCTGGGGCAATATGCAGCCGGTCAACCAGCAGATCCGCATCGTGCGCGCGGACGGGCAAGGCAGCCCGCCCCAGCGCACGGTCGACGCGATCTCCACCGAGGAGCCGGCCCCGCACGCGGGCGCGGCCTGAGACCCGGGGCGAGCGCGCCCCGATCATCCTAGCGCGCCGCGATCGCCGCGCCCTTGCCGAACCGGGCAGGCGTGCGATGTGAACGGTTCACGGAGGGCATCGCGCCATGGCCTATCGTCACACCGTCGGCCCCCGCACCCACGTCTTCGCCGATCTCGCGGCCCTGATGGCCAAGGCGACGCCGGTGCGCTCGGGCGACCGGCTCGCCGGCGTGGCGGCGGAATCCGCCGAGGAGGCGGTGGCGGCCCGCTGGTGCCTCGCCGAGGTGCCGCTCGGCGAGATCCTGGCCCGGCCCCTGATTCCCTACGAAGCCGACGACGTCACGCGCCTCATCCTCGACACCCACGACGCGGGGGCCTTCGCCGAGATCGCCCACCTCACCGTCGGCGACTTTCGCGAGTTCCTGCTGACGGCCTCGTCCGGGACCCTGGCGCGGATCGCCCCCGGCATCACGCCGGAGATCGCCGCGGCGGTCTCCAAGATCATGCGCAACCAGGACCTGATCCTGGTGGCGCGCAAGTGCCGGGTGGTCACGCGCTTTCGCAACACCATCGGGCTGCCGGGGCGCCTCGCCGTGCGGCTGCAGCCCAACCACCCCACCGACGATGCCGCCGGCATCACCGCCTCGATCCTCGACGGCCTGTCCTACGGCTGCGGCGACGCGGTGATCGGCCTCAACCCGGCCTCCGATTCCGTCTCGACCCTGAGCGGCCTGCTCCACCTCTTCGACGACCTGATCCGGCGCCTGGAGATCCCGACGCAAGGGTGCATCCTCACCCACGTCACCACCACGATCGAGGCCATGAACCGGGGCCTGCCGGTCGACCTCGTGTTCCAGTCGATCGCGGGCACGCAAGGGGCCAATGCCAGCTTCGGCGTCACCCTGCCGATCCTCCGGGAGGCGCACGAGGCGGCGCTGGCCCTCAAGCGCGGCACGGTCGGCGACAACTGCATGTACTTCGAGACCGGGCAGGGCTCGGCCCTCTCGGCGGACCAGCACCACGGCATCGACCAGCAGACCCTGGAGGCCCGGGCCTACGCGGTGGCCCGGCCGTTCCGGCCCCTCCTCGTCAACACCGTGGTGGGCTTCATCGGGCCGGAATACCTCTACGACGGCAAGGAGATCATCCGGGCCGGGCTGGAGGACCACTTCTGCGGCAAGCTCATGGGCGTGCCGCTGGGCGTCGACGTCTGCTACACCAACCACGCCGAGGCCGACCAGAACGACATGGACACCCTGATGACCCTGCTGGGGGCGGCCGGCTGCACCTTCATCATGGGCATCCCCGGCGCCGACGACGTGATGCTGAATTACCAGTCCACCTCGTTCCACGATTCCCTCTACCTGCGCGAGGTGCTCGGCCTGAAGCGCGCCCCGGAATTCGAGGCCTGGCTGGAGCGGATCGGGCTCACCGACGCGGAGGGCGCCCTGCTGCCGGAGGGGCCGAGCGCCCGCCTGATCGCCGCCGCGCCGGGGCTCGCCGATCCCGGGCTGGCCGCATGAGCACCGAGGCCGACCCCTGGGCCCGCCTCGCCCGGCTCACCCCCGCCCGCATCGGCCTCGGCCGGGCCGGCTCCGGCCTGCCGACCCGGGAGGTCCTGCGCTTCGGCCTCGCCCATGCCCAGGCCCGGGACGCCGTGCACACGCCCCTCGACGCCGAGGCGGTGAGCGCGGGCCTCGCGGCCCTCGGGTTCGAGACGCTCCGCGTGACCTCCTCCGCGCCGGACCGGGCGACCTACCTGCGGCGGCCGGATCTCGGCCGCGCCCTGACGGAGGAGGGCGCCGCGGCGCTCGCCGCCCGCAGCGACGGCCCGGTGGACCTCGCCCTGGTGGTCGCCGACGGCCTCTCGGCCCGGGCCGTGCACGAGGGGGCGGCGGGCCTCCTCGCCGCCTTCCAGCCCCACATCGCGCGGGCCGGCTGGCAACTCGCACCCATCGTGGTGGCGACGCAGGCGCGGGTGGCCCTCGGCGACGGTATCGGCGCGGCGCTCCAGGCCCGCGCCGTGGTGGTGATCATCGGCGAGCGGCCCGGCCTGTCCTCGCCGGACAGCCTCGGGCTCTACCTCACCTTCGCCCCGCGGGTGGGGCGCTCGGATGCCGAGCGCAACTGCCTCTCGAACGTGCGCCCGGCCGGGCTCTCGCACGCGTTGGCCGCGTTCAAGCTCGACTGGCTCCTGACCCAGGCCTTCGCGCTGGGGCTCTCCGGCGTGACGCTCAAGGACGACAGCGGGCCCGCCCTCGCGGCCGCCCCGGGCCCGACCCTGTTGGGCGACGGGTCCGAGCCGGCCTGAGGTTGGCAAAGCCTTCGCGCGGGGACCCGGGACGAACCCCGCCGTCGCCTCAGGTTGTCCGGAAGAAATCCCGCCCCAAAGCGTGGCTGTGGCGAGGTCGCAACACCCCGAAAGCATCCCGACTTTGCCTTGGGAGACCCCTCTCGCCGCCGCGATCCCGCCATAAACCGGGACCACCTCAGCAAGCGCGGTAAACGATAGTTCCCCCAACGCTTTACCGCGGAGTTCAGACGCTTTCCGAGAAACGGTCCGGTGGGCCGCGCGCCGTGGGTCCCCACGGAACGCACCCATCTGTTCGCGGTCGCGCCGAACCCACACATGCGTATCAGGCCGGGGCGGTGAGACACACGATGGACGCGAGCAAAACCGACAAGTCGAAGCTTCCGAGCCGCCATGTCACGGAGGGGCCCGAGCGCGCGCCCCATCGCTCGTACCTCTATGCCATGGGCCTGACCCGCGAGCAGATTCACCAGCCGCTGGTGGGCGTCGCCTCCTGCTGGAACGAGGCCGCCCCCTGCAACATCTCGCTGATGCGCCAGGCGCAGGCGGTGAAGAAGGGCGTCTCGGCCGCCAACGGCACCCCGCGCGAGTTCTGCACCATCACGGTGACGGACGGCATCGCCATGGGCCATGCCGGCATGCGCGCCTCGCTGCCCTCCCGCGAGGTCATCGCCGACTCGGTCGAGCTGACCATGCGCGGCCACGCCTACGACGCCCTCGTGGGCCTCGCCGGCTGCGATAAGTCCCTGCCCGGCATGATGATGTCGATGGTGCGCCTCAACGTGCCGTCGATCTTCATCTATGGCGGCTCGATCCTGCCCGGCTCGTTCCGGGGCCGTCCGGTGACGGTGCAGGACCTGTTCGAGGCCGTGGGCAAGGTCGCGGTCGGCGACATGTCCCTCGAGGACCTCGACGAGCTGGAGCAGGTCGCCTGCCCGTCGGCCGGCGCCTGCGGCGCGCAGTTCACCGCCAACACCATGGCCACCGTCTCCGAGGCCATCGGTCTGGCGCTGCCCTACTCGGCCGGCGCCCCGGCGCCCTACGAGATCCGCGACAGATTCTGCATGACCGCGGGCGAGAAGGTGATGGAGCTCATCGCCAAGAACATCCGCCCGCGCGACATCGTCACCCGCAAGAGCCTGGAGAACGCGGCGGCCGCCGTCGCGGCCTCGGGCGGCTCCACCAACGCGGCCCTGCACCTGCCGGCCATCGCCCACGAGTGCGGCATCAAGTTCGACCTGTTCGACGTCGCCGAGGTGTTCAAGCGGACGCCCTACATCGCCGACCTGAAGCCGGGCGGGCGCTACGTCGCCAAGGACATGTTCGAGGTCGGCGGCATCCCGCTCCTGCTCAAGACGCTGCTCGACCACGGCTTCCTGCACGGCGACTGCATGACCGTGACCGGCCGCACCATGGCCGAGAACATGGAGAAGGTTCACTGGAACCCGGACCAGGACGTGGTCCGCTCCGCCGCCACCCCCCTGACGCCCACCGGCGGCGTCGTCGGCCTGCGCGGCAACCTCGCCCCCGAGGGCGCCATCGTGAAGGTGGCCGGCATGTCGGAGGACAAGCAGGTCTTCACCGGCCCGGCCCGCGTGTTCGACGGCGAGGAGGCCTGCTTCGAGGCCGTCCAGAAGCGCACCTACAAGGAGGGCGAAGTCCTCGTCATCCGCTACGAGGGTCCGAAGGGCGGCCCCGGCATGCGCGAGATGCTCTCCACCACCGCGGCCCTCTACGGCCAGGGCATGGGCGACAAGGTCGCGCTCATCACCGACGGGCGCTTCTCGGGCGCCACCCGCGGCTTCTGCGTCGGCCATGTCGGGCCCGAGGCCGCCGTCGGCGGTCCGATCGGCCTGATCCGCGACGGCGACGTCATCACCCTCGACGCCATCAAGGGCACCCTCGACGTGGCGGTCTCCGACGCGGAGTTCGCGACGCGTCGCGCCGCCTGGAGCCCGCGCACCAACTCGGCCACCTCCGGCTACCTGTGGAAGTACCAGCAGACCGTCGGGCCGGCGGTGAACGGCGCGGTGACCCATCCGGGCGGCGCCGAGGAGACGCACACCTATGCGGACATCTAGGACAGCCCTCGGCCGCGCCCCGCGGCCGGTCCGGGCCGCCCGGGATCGGCCGCTCGCCCCGATGGGCCGGCGGCTCGCCGCGGCGGTCGGGCTCGTGCTCCTCGGCGCCCTGCCGGCGGCCCTCGGCGCCCTGCCGGGGGCTCTCGGCGCCCTGCCGGCGGCGGCCCTCGACGCCACCGCCCGGACACCGGTGCCCAGCGGCAATTACCGCAGCGCCCGCGAGGCCCTGCGCATGGGCGTGCGCGACTACAATGCCGGCGACAAGGAAGGGGCCGCCCGCGCCCTGGAATACGCCGCCGAGCAGGGTCATGCCCTGGCGCTGTGGAAGCTCGGCCGCATGTACGCCGAGGGCGACGGCGTGCCCCACGACGACCTCAAGGCCTTCGAGTTCTTCTCGCGCATCGCCGACGACACCACCGACGAGGGGCCGGACGCCCAGAACTCGGGCGTGGTCGCGAGCGCCTTCACGGCCCTGGGCGCCTACTTCCTCGACGGGATCAAGGGCACCTACGTGCGCCCGAACCCCGAGCGCGCCTACGACATGTTCAACTACGCCGCCTCGTATTTCGGCGACCCGAACGCGCAGTACAATCTCGGCCGGCTCTACCTCGACGGCACCGGCGTCGACACCGACGCGCGCCAGGCCGCGCGCTGGTTCAACCTCGCCGCCGAGAAGGGCCATGCCCCCGCCCAGGCCCTGCTCGGCCAGCTCCTCGTCAACGGCCAGGGCGTGCCGGCCCAGCGCGCCCGCGGGCTGATGTGGCTCTCGATGGCCCGGGAAGCCGCCCAGGGCCGCAAGGACGACTGGATCGTCGCCCTCTACGAGAAGGCCTGGGCCTCGGCCAGCGAGGAGGACCGCGCCGCCGCGATGGCGCAGGCCTCCCAGACCACCGCCCAGGTCACCGGATCAGCGCGCCGCCGGCGCTGAACGCCGACGGTCGCACCGCTTCGGGTGACCAATTCGGGCGATCAGTTCGGAGACGTCCGGGCCGCCAGCGCCGTGACGAAGGACGGGCGCGCCAGGGTGGCGTCGACGTAGCCGGCGAGCTTGGGCCAGCGCCCGGCATCGACGGATTCGCCGGCCAGGTGCAGGTTGTGGAAGCCCGTGGCCACCGAGATGTCCGCGACGCTGAAGGCGTCGCCGACGAGGTAGGGCCCGTCGATCTGCCCCTCGAGGTAATCGTAGATCTTCGGGAGGTCCTCGTTGAGGGCCTTGGCGACGGCGCCCTCGTCGCCGGGCTGCCCGAGCATCTTCGGCTTCACCACCCGGTTGGCGAAGGGGGCGATGATGACGTCGAACATCTCGGTGTCGCCGTACTTGTCGAACCAGATCGCGCGGCCGCGGGCCTTGGCCTCGGACGGGTACAATGCCGGGCTCGGGAACTTCGCCTCCAGGTAGGTCAGGATCGCGGAGGAATCGGCCAGCAGGAAGCCGTCATCGTCGAAGGCCGGGATCTTGCCCAGCGGGCTCGCCGCCTGGAAGGCCGGGTCCTTATCGTGGAAGAACAGCGGGATGTGCTCCGCCTCCTGGCCCTTCTCGGCCAGGGCGACGAGCACCTTGCGGACGTAGGGCGAGTAGCTGGTTCCGTAGAGTTTCACGCGGGGGGTTGCTCCGTGTTGGGGGGATTCTGGTGGGGAATTGCCGGAGCCCAACCCCCGGGCGCCCGGATCGTTCGCTCACGCGTCCGTGAGATCCGCCGTCACGGGCACGTGGTCGGAGGGTTTTTCCAGGCCGCGCAGGTGCTTCTGCACCGAGGCCGAGGTCAGCCGGTCGGCGGCCTGCGGCGAGAGCAGGAGGTGGTCGATCCGGATGCCGGCGTTCCGGTTCCAGGCCCCCGCCTGATAGTCCCAGAAGGTGTAGAGGCCGGCCCGCGGATCGCAGGCGCGCAGGGCATCGGTATAGCCCTCGGCGAGGAGCGCCCGGAACGCCGCCCGGCTCCGGGGCAGGAACAGCGCGTCCCCGCGCCAGGCCTCGGGGTCGGCCGCATCCTCCGGCTCGGGAATCACGTTGTAGTCGCCAGCCAGCACCACCGCCTCCTCGGCCTCGCGCAGGCCCTGCGCATGGCGCCGCAGCCGCTCCAGGAAGCCGAGCTTGTAGGGGTATTTCGGGCTGTCGACCGGGTTGCCGTTGGGCAGGTAGATCGAGGCGACGCGGACCGGCCGCACGCCCTCGCCGGAGATCAGCGCCTCGATGTAGCGGGCCTGCTCGTCGGTGTCGTCGCCGGGCAGGCCGCGGCGGATTTCGGACATCGCCAGGGGCGCGCGCACCAGCAGGGCGACGCCGTTATAGGCCTTCTGTCCGAGGGTCTCGACGGCGTAGCCCGCCGCCTCGATCTCTGCCCGGGGAAAGCCCTCGTCCTGGCATTTCAGCTCCTGCAGGCAGACCACGTCGGGCTTGGCCTCGTCGAGGAAGCCGACGAGGTGACCGACGCGCTGCTTGATCGAATTGACGTTCCAGGTGGCGATCCGCATGGGCAGGGAGTCTCTGGGAGCTGGGGCGCGTGGATGCCCGTCATCGGGCCTTCGCCGCGGGCTGGCAAGGCTTCGACGGCGAGGCTCGGGTCGAGGCGTTGCGCTCCGCAGGCGCGACGGGCGATGACGGGGAGGTCCGGATGGACGGGGACTGGCTGACGCCGATCTGCGCCTATTGCGAGCGCAGCGATCCCGGCTTCTGGGCGGAGCCGGTCAACGCCCTGTCGAACGGCGCCTTCCTGATCGCCGCCGCCCTGGCGGCGGCGCGCGTGCGCCGCGCTCGCACGGGCGACAGGCCGGCCCTCCTGCTCAGCGCCCTGGTGGCGGTGGTGGGCGTCGGCTCGTTCCTGTTCCACACCCTGGCGGTGCGCTGGGCGCTGCTGGCCGACGTCATCCCGATCGCGCTCTTCATCTACGCCTACTTCCTCCTGGCGATGCGGCGCTACTTCGGCCTCGGGACCGGGGCGGCGCTGGCCGCCACCCTGGCCTTCGCGGCCGTCAATCTCGGCCTGGAGCCCGCCCTCGACGGGCTCACCGGCCGGTCGACGGACGCGCTCACCAACGGCTCGATCGCCTACGCCCCCGCGATCCTGGCGCTGGCGGGCGTCGCCGCCGGCCTGCTGGCGCCGCGGGGCGGTCCCCCGGATCCCGCCCGGCGCGAGGCCGGGCTCGGCCGCCATGATCCCGCCCGGCGCGAGGCCGGGCTC
>NZ_LMMK01000013.1:88026-97635 GCF_001422795.1 Methylobacterium sp. Leaf88
TCTTGGGAGTCGCCGCCCTGTTCGCCGTCTCGCTCGCCTTCCGCACCCTCGACCGGGCGGTGTGTCCGGCCTGGCCCCTGGGCACCCACGCCCTCTGGCACATCCTCAATGCCGGGGTGCTCTGCGCGCTCATCGCCATCGCGGTCCGCTACCGTCGGCGCCGATCGTAACGCCGCGTCACCCCGACGGCCGGCCGTTTTGTTGCGCCCCCCGGCAAATCGTTGCAGAAGATCGGGCCGCGCCGAGCGCGGCATTCGCCTCCGCCGATCGACGCCGGGCCCGCACCGCCGCCGGACGCGGCAGGTCCCGGACCCGGCAGGTCCACGGCGCGACAGAGTGACGGAACACACCCATGACACAGAGCCTTCGCCTCGGCGTTGCCGGCCTCGGCACCGTCGGCGCCGCCGTCGTCCGGATGGTCGCCCGCCGGGCCGAGGCCCTCGGCCAGACCAGCGGGCAGGCGATTCGCGTCACCGCCGTCTCTTCGCGTGACCGGAGCCGCGACCGCGGCCTCGACCTCGCCGGCGTGACCTGGTTCGACGATCCCGTCGCCCTGGCGACCTCCGGGGAGGTCGATTGCGTGGTCGAGCTCATCGGGGGCGCCGAGGGGCCGGCCCGGCAGACGGTGGAGGCGGCCCTGGCCGCCGGCAAGCACGTGGTCACCGCCAACAAGGCGCTGCTGGCCAAGCACGGCGCGGCCCTCGCCCGGCAGGCCGAGGCGGCGGGCGTGGCGCTCGCCTACGAGGCCTCGGTCGCCGGCGGCATCCCGGTGATCAAGGCCCTGCGGGAGGGCCTGACCGGCAACGCCGTGTCGCGCGTCTACGGAATCATGAACGGCACCTGCAACTACATCCTGACCCGGATGGAGCGCGAGGGCCTGACCTTCGAGGCCTGCCTCAAGGACGCCCAGGCCCTCGGCTATGCCGAGGCCGACCCGACCTTCGACGTCGAGGGCTTCGACACCGCCCACAAGCTCGCGATCCTGACGAGCCTCGCCTTCGGCACCGAGGTCGACGCCGAGGGCGTTTCGGTCGAGGGCATCTCGGCGATCCAGCCCCTCGACCTGACCATGGCCGAGGAACTCGGCTACCGGATCAAGCTCCTCGGCGTCGCACAAACGGCGGCCGGGGGCATCGAGCAGCGGGTCCATCCGACCATGGTGCCGAAATCCTCCGCCATTGCCCAGGTGATGGGCGTGACCAACGCGGTCACCATCGATGCCGATGCGGTGGGCGAGCTCACCCTGATCGGTCCCGGTGCCGGCGGCGAGGCCACCGCCTCGGCCGTGGTCTCCGACATCACCGACATCGCCGCCGGCACCCGCCGCCCGACCTTCGGACGCCCCGCCGCCGCCCTGAGCCCGTCCCAGCGCGTCGCCATGCAGCGGCACGAGGGCGGCTACTACATCCGCCTCACCGTGCACGACCGCCCCGGCGTCGCCGCGGGCGTCGCCACCCGCATGGCCGAGCGCGACATCTCCATCGAGAGCATCCTGCAGCGCCGCTCCGAGAGTGCGGCCTCGAAGGACCCGCATGGCCGCTCGGGCCAGCCGGTCCCCCTGGTGCTGATCACCTACGCCGCCACCGAGGGCACGATCCGGGACGCCCTCGACGCGATCGCGACCGACGGCCTGCTCGCCGAGGCCCCCCAGCTGATCCGGATCGAGCGCGAATAGGGGCCGTGCGCACGATCTGGGGATGAACGAAGAAAACTGCGCGCGCGGCGCGAAACTTCATGCCAAACGCGCATTTTAGTTCATAAGGAGCGCCCGAGAGAGGCGCAGGGGCGCGAGGCTCACATGTCTGGTGGCAATTTGGAATCGCGCGCGCCGGTGGCCCGGTCCCTGACGCTGGAGCTGGCGCGGGTCACGGAGCGGGCCGCCATCGCCGCGGCCCGCCTGCGCGGACAGGGCCGCGAGAAGGAGGCCGACCAGGCCGCCGTCGACGCGATGCGCCTGGAGCTCAACCTGCTGCCCATCGACGGCACCGTGGTGATCGGGGAGGGCGAGCGCGACAACGCCCCGATGCTCTACATCGGCGAGCGCCTGGGCACCGGCGACGGCCCGAAGGTCGACATCGCCGTCGATCCCCTCGAGGGTACCACCCTCTGCGCCAAGGACATGCCCGGCGCCATCGCGGTGACGGCCCTGGCGGAAGCCGGCTCCCTGCTCGCCGCCCCCGACGTCTACATGCAGAAGATCGCCATCGGGCCCGGCTACCCGGCCGGCCTCGTCGATCTCGATGCCAGCCCGGCCGACAACATCGCTGCGCTCGCCCGTCACAAGGGCGTCGACCCGGCCCAGATCACCGCCATCATCCTCGACCGACCCCGCCACATGCAGCTCGTCGCCGCCGTGCGGGCGACGGGGGCGGGCATCCGCCTGATCTCGGACGGCGACATCGCAGGCATCATCCACACCGCCAATGCCGAGGCGACCGGAGCGGACATCTATCTCGGCATCGGCGCGGCTCCCGAGGGCGTGATCGCGGCCGGCGTGCTCCGCTGCATCGGCGGGCACATGCAGGGCCGCCTGATCCTCGACAGCTACGACAAGCGCGAGCGCGCCGCCCGGATGGGCATCAGCGACCCGAACCGGAAGTACGAGCTGCACGACATGGCACGGGGCGACGTCATCGTCGCCGCCACCGGCGTCACCGACGGCGCCCTGCTGCGGGGCGTCCGCTTCCGGCCGGGCCTGATCGAGACCGAGACCGTGGTCTACCGCTCGGCCAGCGGCACCGTCCGGCGCATGCTCTGCGAGCACCGCCTGCTGGGCGACGCCTGAGCGGGACACGTCCGGGGTCGGATCGGCGGGGACGCTCTTCGAGCGCAGCCCTGCAGATCGCCGCAGGATCGCCGGAAGATCGCGCGGAGCCGCGACGACTCCGTCCCATCGCGTGCGAGCGATCTTCGCTTCGGCCATTACCGGGCGAACCCGTTCGGCGGAGGATCGATGCCGTTCTGGTGGACCCGGCATCCGCATCCGCTGGCATCTCCGCGATCGGAAACCACCGCTTTCGGGACAGGTCGCTGTGCATCCGGGATGCCGCTGTCCTGCGCCGGGGATCTCCAAGTCTACGCTGGACGAATGGACGGATCGGTCGCGTCCGCCCACGACCGACCCGCATCGTCTGCGCCGACGACTATAGGCTCTCTCGAAACCGTGATGGAACCAAAGAGAGTAACTCTGAAAATGCTGTGGTTGTCTCGCAAGAGCTTCACGAAGATTTTTACGGACACGCCAAAGCATTCGGATTGGAAATAAAGCGACCTTTCATCACTTCGCCGGAGAAGCTCGGTGCAGAAATCCCGAGCCTCCCGCCGAACCGATGGGAGATCGGACACCCGACTCTCCCATCCGGCAGATCACCGCATGCGCACCACCATCAAAGGCCGCCTGGTCACGCTGCTCGGCGTGATGGGCTTTCTCCTGCTCCTCTCCGCGGGGATCGGCACCTTCGCCCTGTCGGAAAACCATCAGAGCTTCAATTCCGTCTTCGGCGACCGCATCGTCCCGCTGCGGCAGTTCAGCCTGATCCGTGATGCCTACGACGACCTGCTGGCGACGTCGCGCGCGCTTCGGAACCGGCAAGGGGAGGCCGGCCGGGCGACCGCGAAGATCGAGGCGGATCTGGGCAACATCCAGACCCAGTGGTCGGCCTACCTGGCGACCTACCTGACCCCGGAGGAGAAGGAGCTCGCCGCCGAGTTGCAGCGGCGCATCGACCACAACGCCGCGGTCGCGGCCGACATCCTCCGTCGCCTCGCCGCCGGCGGCACCCCCGACTTCGACGCGACCCACGCGGCTCTGGTGAAGGGCATGGAGGAGGCCAACGTCGTCCTGAGCCAGCTCACCGCCCTGCAGGTCCGGGAGGCGCAGGCCGAGTTCGACCGGGCCGAGACCCATTCGGGCTGGTCGCGCCTGGCGCTCCTGGCCCTGGTCGCCCTGGCCGCCGCCGCCATCGGCTTCGGCCTCTACACCGTGCTGGCCCTGGTCGTGCGCCCGCTCGGCGGCATGACCGGCACCATGGCCAAGCTCGCCGGCGGCGACGTCACGACCGAGGTGGCGGGCGCGCACCGCCGGGACGAGATCGGCGCGATGGCCCGGGCCGTCCAGGTCTTCAAGGACGCCATGATCTCCAAGCGCGACGCCGACGCCGCCGCCGCGATCGAGAGCGCCGCCAAGATGCGCCGGGCCGAGATCCTGGATGCCGCCACGCGGGGGTTCCAGGCGCAGGTCGCACGCCTGACCCACGGCCTGTCCTCCGCCGCCACCGAGATGGAGGCCACGGCGCGGGCGATGAGCCGCACCGCCGACCAGACGGCCGGGCAATCCCTGAGCGTCGCCTCGGCCGCCGAGCAGACCTCGGCCAATGTCCAGACCGTGGCGGCCGCGAGCGAGGAGATGGCCGCCTCCATCGGCGAGATCGCCGCCCAGGTCGCCCGCTCGGCGGCGATGGCCGAGCGGGCCTCCGAGAACGCGGCGGCCACGGACACGATCATCCTCGGCCTCGCCGAGGGGGCCGAGCGGATCGGCACGGTGGTTGGCCTGATCTCGGGGATCGCGGCCCAGACCAACCTGCTGGCGCTCAACGCCACCATCGAGGCGGCCCGCGCCGGCGAGGCGGGCCGGGGGTTCGCGGTGGTCGCGGGCGAGGTCAAGGAGCTGGCCTCCCAGACCGCGCGCGCCACGGCGACCATCTCGGACCAGATCACCACGATCCAGGGCGAGACCCGCCAGGCGGTCACGTCGATCCGGACCATCGGCGCGACCATCGCCGAGCTGCGCAGCATCGCGGTCGGCGTCGCGGCGGCCATGGAGGAGCAGGGAGCGGCCACCCAGGAGATCGTCCGCAACGTGACCCAGGCCGCCCAGGGCACGCAGTCGGTGACCGTCAGCATCGGCAGCGTGACCCAGGCCGCCGGCGAGACCGGGGCGGCCTCGTCCCAGGTCCTGGCCGCCGCCTCCGAACTCGCGCGCCAGTCCGAACAGCTGAGCGCCGAGGTCTCGGGCTTCCTCGCCACCGTCCAGGCCGCCTGAGCGGGCTTGCCCGACGGCCGGCTTTCGGGGCTGATGCCGGACGCCCCGGGCGCCGGGGCCGGCATCGGGGGAACGGATGAGCGGCTCCGACGACGACCGCCCGCGATCCGAGCCGTGGACCCGGCGCGGCCTGCTCGCCGGGGGCGTCGGAGCGGCGGCGCTCGGAACCGGGGGGCTTGGGGCCGGCGGGATCCTCGCGCCGCCGGACGCGGTTCGGCACGATCGCCAGATCGCCGAGGCCCACCTCGCCGCGCGTCTGCCGGCGATCCGGGCGGCGCTGGCGGCGGCGCGGCCGGGCTTCCTGTTCCTGGCGGGCAACTCGCAGGCCGAGCTTCTCGGAGCCGCCATGGTGCGACGGCCGGACGTGGTGAATGGCGGGATCGGCGGCACCTCGGCCCGCCGCTATGCCGGCGCGATCGACGGACTGGCCTTCCCCGTCCGGGCCGGAGTCGCGGTGCTGTTCGTCGGCACGAACGACATCCTGCGGCGGGCCGACCCCCTGTCGGCGCGCATGGCGGGCGGGTTCGCGGCGGCGACGTGCCGCATCGTGACGTGGCTGGCGGCGAATGCGGATCGGGTGCTGGTGGCGGCCGTGCCGCCGATCGGGCCGGAGGCCGGGGCGGAGCGCGATCCGGCGGCGGTGGCCGCCTACACGGCGCTCCTGCGTGATCTGTGCGCGCGGCAGGGCTGCCGGGTCTTCGACCCCTTCGCGGACCTGCGCGACGGTCCACCGGGCCTGACCACCCGGGCGGTGCCGCCGGACGGCGTGCACCTGCGCGACTACGACGCCCTGGCGGCCGGGCTCGAGACGCACCTGCGCGCGCTGCGGGACGGAGCGCCGCCGGACTGAGCGGCCGGCGGGGTCACGAAGCCTGCGGAGGCGCGGACGAACCCCCGCGCGGGGTCCATCAGTTGAACAGCGAGCCGACGCCGCCCTGGACGCGACCGAGACCCTGCTTGGCCACCGGGTTGCCGGGCTCGATCTGCGCGGCGCGCTGGTAGCTCTCCACCGCCTCCTTCCTGCGGTTGGACTTCTCGTAGGCGAGGCCGCGATAGGCCCAGGAGGTGGCGTCCTTGTTGTTGACGTTGAGCGCCGCGTTGTAGTCCTCGATCGCCTTGTCGTACTGGTTGGTGGCGATCAGGCTCTGGCCGCGCGCCGCATAGGGCGCCGCCACGAAGGGATTGCGGTCGATGGCGGCGTCGAAATCCGCGATGGCCTGGGTGTTCTGCCCCTGCTTCTGCCGGACGAGGCCGCGCGCGTGGTAGGCCTCGGCCGATTCTGGCGCGAGGCGGATCGCCTGGTTAAGGTCGGCGGTGGCGCCCTCGAGGTCGCCCTGGGCGCGCAGCACGTTGGCGCGGCCGATATAGGCCGGGGCGTAGTTCGGATCGGCCGAGATCGACTTCGAGAAGTCCTGCAGCGCGGCGTCGTTGCGGCCGATCTGGCGGTTGGCGAGCGCGCGGTTGTTGTAGGCCGAGGCCGAATTCGGGTCGATCTGCACCGCCTTGGTGAAGTCCCCGATGGCGTCGTTGAACTGGCCGGCCCGGGCATAGGCCGCGCCGCGGGTGACGTAGGCCGCCGCGTCGTTGGGATTGCGCTGGATCACGTCGGTGAGCGAGGTGATGTTGACCGTGGTGGCGCCCGTCTGGTCGGATTCGAGCACAGCGAACTGGCGCGTCGCGGTGGCGCCGCCGCCATAGGTCTCGCAACCGGCCAGCGCGGCCGCCGCGAGCGCCGTGGCCCCGATCAGCCCCGCCTTCGATGCCCGCAGCTTCAAAACCGTCATGGTCCTCGCTCCCCCCGGCGTCGCGCGCGACGCCGCCCCCGATTCGATTGCGTCCCGTGCCGAGCCCCGCATGGACGGGGCCGGTTGCGCCCGCACCCTCCCGCATCGCGGTGAATGCGCGCTTAAAGTCGGCGACGGGTTCCGCTCAAGCGGTCGGATGTGGCGAAGGTATGGCTTGCCGCGCGCGCCTGCACGAAACGGCTCCAAACGGCCGGCGGGACCGTCGGTTGCCGGGTGGGTGTCGCAATCGGGCCGCGGTTCGGGCGGCGTCTCAGGGTTTTGGCAGCAACTGGGTGACGTGGCCCATCTTGCGGCCCGGCCGGGCCTCGCCCTTGCCGTAGAGGTGGAGCTGGCTCCCCGGCCGGGCGAGGATCGCGGCCCAGTCGTCCACGTCGCCGCCGATCAGGTTGTGCATCTCCACCGCCATGCCGCCGACCCGGGCCGAATCGCCGAGCGGCCAGCCGCAGACCGCCCGGACGTGCTGGGCGAACTGTGAGGTCGTCGCGCCTTCGATGGTCCAGTGGCCGGAATTGTGGACCCGCGGGGCGATCTCGTTGACCACGACCCGGGCCGGGCCGTCCGCCTGGGGCACCAGGAACATCTCGACGGCGAGCACGCCGACATAGTCCAGCGCCTCGGCGATGCGGCGGGCGATGCCGATGGCGGCGGCCTCGGTCTGCGGCGCGATGCCGGGGGCGGGCACGCGGGTGACGGCGAGGATGTGGTCGCGGTGCTCGTTGGCGCAGGGGTCGTAGGCCGCGAAGGCCCCGTCGGCGCCGCGGGCGGCCACCACCGACACCTCCGCCTCGAACGGCACGAAGCCTTCCAGGATGCAGGGCGCGCCGTTGAACTCGGCCAGGATGGCGGCGGCGTCGACCGGCCCCTCGGCCCGGATCATGCGCTGGCCCTTGCCGTCATAGCCGAAGCGGCGGGTCTTCAGCACCGCCGGGCGGCCGATCTTTTCGAGCGCCCGGGTCAGGTCCTCGGCCGTGTCGACGGCCTGGAACGGCGCGGTCTCGATGCCGAGGTCGTTGATGAAGCGCTTCTCGGTCAGCCGGTCCTGGGTCGTGGCGAGTGCTGCGGCGTTCGGGTGCAACGGCGCCTTCGCGGCCAGGGCCTCGGCGGCCTGCGCCGGGATGTTCTCGAACTCGTAGGTGACCACGTCGACGCTCGCTGCGAAGCGCGCCAGGGCCGCGACGTCGTCGTAGGCCGCGATGGTGGCCTCGGCCGAGACGTCGAAGGCCGGGCTGTCGGCATCGGGCGCGAAGACGTGGACCCGCAGGCCGTAACCGGCGGCCGCGAGGGCGATCATGCGGCCGAGCTGGCCGCCGCCCACGATGCCGAGGGTCGCGCCGGGGCGGATGTCGGGGAGGGCGGTCACGGCGATTCGCTTTTCAAGGCAAGTTCCGGTTCACGGCAGATGGGAGTTTACGGCTGGTCGCTCTGCGGGGTCTCGGCGACGCTCGCGGTCTGCGCGGCGCGCCAGGCTTCGAGACGCGCGGCGAGGCCCGCATCGGTGAGGGCGAGGATGGCGGCGGCGAGCAGCGCCGCGTTGACGGCGCCCGCCCGGCCGATCGCCAGGGTGCCCACCGGGATGCCGGCGGGCATCTGCACGATGGAGAGCAGGCTGTCCTGTCCCGACAAGGCCTTCGATTCCACCGGCACGCCGAGGACGGGGAGGGGGGTCATCGCCGCGGTCATGCCCGGCAGGTGGGCCGCGCCGCCGGCGCCCGCGATCACCACCTGGAATCCTTCGGCCTTGGCGCCCTTGGCGAAGGCGACGAGGCGGTCGGGCGTGCGATGGGCCGAGACGATTCGGTCGTCATGGGCGACGCCGAGCGCATCCAGCGTCTCGGCGGCATGCCGCATGGTCGCCCAGTCCGACTGGCTGCCCATGATGATCGCGACCGGGGAGGCTCCCGCCATGGTCGTCAGATCCCTTCGCGATCAGGTGGTAAGACGGGCCGTGCGACGCGACGCGGCCCTTGGGAACGCCGAATACAAAAGCGGTGGCGTGCCCGCAAGGCGGCACCCGCCCGGACACCCGCCCGCCGGGGGCCCGGTCAGGCGATGATGTCGGGGGTGATCTGGTCCTCGAGATACGAGATCCGGTCGCGCAGGAAGAGCTTGCGCTTCTTCAGGCGCTGGATCTGCAGCTGGTCGGCCACCACCCCGACCTCGAGGGCATCGATCGCGCCGTCGAGGTCGCGGTGTTCCTGCTTCAGCCGCGCCAACTCGTCGGCGGGTTCCACCGACGCATCGTTATCGAACTGGACCGCCATCGCACCTGATGCCCCGGGACGCTTTCGCCGAAGACCATGCGTCAGCCGCTCGGCCTGGGCAAGAACCCGCCGCGCCTCCTGCACAACCATCCGCCTGCACAAACATCCGTCAAGCCGAGCCGTCGATAGGCTTCGACAGCCGGCTGATCATATGCCAGTCTGGCCCCGTCGAAACGAGACAGGAGACACAGCTCATGTCACTGCAGACGCACCTGACCCAGCTCGCCCGCAAGCACGAAGCCCTCGAGCGGGAGATCCACGACGCCACCATCCGACCCTCGGCGAACGACCTGCGCATCGCAGAGCTCAAGAGACGCAAGCTCCACCTCAAGGACGAGATGAACCGCCTGCGAAGCGAAACCGACCAGCTGCATTAGCGGCCGTCTCACCCCCACCGCCTCATCTCTCGAGCGTTCGCCGCCGCCGCTGGTCCCCAGGGCGGCGGTTTTCGTGTCCGGTGTCTTCGCGCCGCTGGTCCCCAGGCCGGCGGTTTTCGTGTCCG
>NZ_LMMK01000013.1:97737-108848 GCF_001422795.1 Methylobacterium sp. Leaf88
CCGGCTTCGCGCCGCCGGTCCCCGGGGCGGCGGTTTTCAAGTCCGCCGGCTTCGTCTCGCGAAGCGCGGAAGCAAAAGCCTGCGCCTCGATCCGTTCGGCAGGATGGCGCAGCAGTCCGGCGGCGTAAATTCCGGTAGAGTGCCGAGAAACCGGCAGCACGACCGGTTCCGCGAGGACACGCCATGGACGCCACGCCCCACGCCCCGAATCCGCGGCCCGGCCGCTATGCCGAGACCCACGCCGCCTCGCTGGCCGACCCCGAGGCCTTCTGGCTCGAGGCGGCCCGGGCGATCGACTGGGCGAGCCCGCCGACCCGGGCCTTCGACGCGACGCTCGGCGCCTATGGCCGCTGGTTTCCCGACGCGACCCTGAACGCCTGCCACAACGCCGTGGACCGGCACGTCACGGCCGGGCGCGGCGACCAGGCCGCGATCCTGTACGATTCGCCCGTCACCGGCACCCAGCGCCGAATCACCTACGCGGACCTGCGCGATGCGGTGGCTGTGCTCGCCGGGGTGCTCCGCGACCTCGGGGTCGGCCGGGGCGACCGCGTCGCGATCTACATGCCGATGGTGCCCGAGGCCCTGTTCGGCATGCTCGCCTGCGCCCGCCTCGGCGCCGTCCATTCCGTGGTCTTCGGCGGCTTCGCCGCCAACGAACTGGCGATCCGCATCGAGGACGCCGCACCGAAGGTGGTGCTGGCCGCCTCCTGCGGCATCGAGCCGAGCCGCGTCGTCGCCTACAAGCCGCTCCTCGACGCCGCCCTCGCCGCCTCGGCGCACAAGCCGGCGGCCTGCCTGATCCTGCAGCGCCCGCAGGCGGCGGCCGACCTCGTGCCGGGGCGCGACCACGACTGGGCCGATACGGTGGCACGGGCGGAGACCGACGGCCGGCGGGCGGCCTGCGTGGACGTGGCGGCCACCGACCCGCTCTACATCCTCTACACCTCCGGCACGACGGGAAAACCCAAGGGCGTGGTGCGGGACACCGGCGGGTACTGCGTGGCGCTGGCCTGGTCGATGCCCAACCTCTACGCCGTGGCGCCGGGCGAGACCTACTTCTGCGCCTCCGACATCGGCTGGGTGGTGGGCCATTCCTACATCGTCTACGCGCCCCTCCTGCACGGCTGCACCACGGTGCTGTACGAGGGCAAGCCGGTGGGCACGCCCGATGCCGGAGCCCTCTGGCGGGTGGTTTCGGAGTCCGGCGCCGCCTGCCTGTTCACGGCCCCGACGGCGCTGCGGGCGATCAAGAAGGAGGACCCGCGCGCCGAGCGGGTGGGCGCCTACGACCTCTCGGGCTTCCGCTCCCTGTTCCTGGCCGGCGAGCGGGCCGACCCCGATTCCGTGGCCTGGGCCGAGCGCGCCCTCGGCCGCCCGGTGATCGACCACTGGTGGCAGACCGAGACCGGCTGGGCCATCGCGGGCAATCCCGTCGGCCTCGGCGGGCTGCCGGTCAAGCACGGCAGCGCCGGCGTGCCGATGCCGGGCTACGACCTCGCGGTGCTGGACGAGGCCGGCAAGCCGGTGCCCGCGGGCACGATGGGCACCATCGTCCTGCGGCTACCCCTGCCGCCGGGCTGTCTGCCGACCCTCTGGGGATCGGAGGCACGCTTCCGCGCGAGCTACCTCGCCACGTATCCGGGCTGGTACGACACCTCGGATGCTGGCGTCGTTGATGCCGACGGCTACGTCACGGTGCTCGGCCGCACCGACGACATCATCAACGTCGCCGGGCACCGGCTCTCCACCGGCGGCATGGAGGCGGTGCTGGCGAGCCACCCGGACGTGGCCGAATGCGCGGTGATCGGCATCCGCGACGCCCTGAAGGGCGAGCAGCCCTGCGGCTTCGTCGTGCTGAAATCGGGCGTCGCGCGCCCGACCCAGGCGATCGAGGGCGAGCTCGTGGCCCTGGTCCGCGCGCAGATCGGCCCCGTCGCGGCCTTCAAGCTGGCGCTCACCGTGCAGCGGCTGCCCAAGACCCGCTCGGGCAAGATCCTGCGCGGGACCATGAAGCGCATCGCCGACGGCGAGCCCTGGACCACCCCGCCGACCATCGACGATGCCGGCGTGCTCGACGAGATCGGCGCCAGCCTGAAGGACCGGGGGATCGGGGCCGGGTAGTCGGGCGGGCGGGTAGCCAAGCGCGCGCCGGCGCGCCACCTATGCGGGGATGCAGCCAAGCCGGAGCCCCGCATGACCGCCCGCCTGTTCGAGCCCCTGCGCCTCGACAACCTCACCCTCGAGAACCGGATCATCGTCGCGCCGATGTGCCAGTACTCGGCCCATGCGGGCCAGGCCGGCGACTGGCACCTGATGCATCTCGCTCAGATGGCGATGTCGGGGGCGGGGCTCCTCACCCTGGAGGCGACCGCGATCTCGCCGGAGGCCCGGATCTCGCCCACCGACCTCGGGCTCTATTCCGACGAGACCGAGCGGGCGCTGGGCCGCGTCCTCGACGCGGTGCGAGGCTACGCGCCGGTGCCGATCGCCATCCAGATCAACCATGCGGGCCGCAAGGCCTCCAGCCGCGCCCCCTGGGACGGCGGCGCGCAGATCGACCCCGAGGCACCGGATGGCTGGCGCACGGAAGCCCCCTCGGCCCTGGCGCACGGGGAAGGCGAGGTGGCGCCGCACGCCCTCGATTCGGAAGGGCTGAAGCGCATCCGCGACGGCTTCGTCGCCACTGCGCGCCGGGCCCTGCGCCTGGGTATCGAAGGCTTCGAGCTTCACGGGGCGCACGGCTACCTGCTGCACCAGTTCCTGTCGCCGCTCTCCAACCAGCGCACCGACCAGTATGGCGGCCCCCTCGCCAACCGGATGCGGTTCCCGCTCGAATGCTTCGAGGCGGTGCGGGAGGCCGTGCCGGCGGGCAAGCCGGTCTGGATGCGGGTCTCGGCCACCGACTGGGTCGAGGAGGGCTGGACCCTTGAGGAGACGGTGGAACTCGCCCACGCCTTGAAGCGCCGGGGTGCCGCCGCGATCCACGTCTCCACCGGGGGCCTCTCCACGCAGCAGAAAATCCCGCTCTCGGCCGGCTATCAGGTTCCGTTCGCCGAGCGGATCAAGACCGAGACCGGCCTCACCACCATCGCGGTCGGGCTCATCACCGAGGCCGCCCACGCGGAATCGATCCTGGCCGAGGGCCGGGCCGACGCGGTCTCCCTGGCGCGCGCCCTGCTCTACAACCCGCGCTGGCCCTGGCACGCGGCGGCCGAACTCGGCGCGCAGGTGCGCGCGCCGCGGCAGTACTGGCGTTCGCAGCCGCGCCAGTTCAAGGACCTCTTCACCGATACCCAGCACGGACAGCGCTGAGCGGCCCCCCGCGAAACCTCAAAGGCCCCGACCGCTTTCCTTCAGTCACCCCGCCGAAGCGGGCGTTTCCCGAGAGATCACGCAGCATGGACGACGACGACGTCACGACCTTCGCGGTGGAACGAGTCCGCCTCGACATCGAGAACGGCATCACCCTGATCTCGGGGGCCGACGACGAGGAGGAGCCGGCGGGCTACTTCATCATCCAGATCGAGAAGGGCGATCCCGACGGGCCGCTGATCGAGGTCTTCGGCGAGGACCTGACCCAGTCGGACGGCGTCACCCGGCTCGAACTCGGCCTGCGCCACCTGCAGTTCGCCTTCGACCCGCGCAGCACCATCGGGGCCGAGATGCCGTCCGTCCGCATCGAGTCCCGCACGGAGATCCCGGAGGGCGTACGCGCCCGCCTGTCCGTGGCGTTCGGCAAGCGCGCGAAACGCGCCTGAGACCCGGGCTTGCGCGAAGCGCGCCTGAGACCCAGGCCAGCCCGCGTAAGGTTCAGCAGCAGCGAGGCGAAGAGGCAGTCCGTGGCGATCAAGGTCGGCGACTACGTCGCATCCGAGGACAACGAGGCCACCATGACGGTGGTGGCCCTGGAAGGGGACCGGGCGCTCTGCCGCTGGTTCGTCGACGGCGACGTCGACGGCGACGAGAGGCAAGCCTGGATCGACCTGGCAGCGCTGACCGTTCTGTAGACGGGGCGGCACCGGACCCGGAGGGAACATGTCCGAGATCGAGGAGAAGCGGCGCGAGATCGCCGAGCTGATCGCGCTGGAACTCGGCCTCGGCGACCTCGAAGCCCTGAGCGCGGCCAACCGCGCCGCCGTGGACCGGCAGACGGCCGAGACCATCGCGGGCTGCGGGGCGGACAGCCCGGAGCCCGCCGACTGCACCGAGGCCAACATCCGCCTGCGCGGCCTGCTCCAGCAGTACCGCGCCCTGCAGATCCTCCGCAGCGACGAGGCCGATGCGCGGCTGGCGGAGGAGGGCGAGGTCTTCGGCCGCGAGGACGATGCCTGATATCGGCTCCGCTCGATCGAAGCGGTGCCCGGATCGGCAGGCCTGCGCGGCGCTCGAGCGAAGCCCCGATCCGCCATCCCGAAGGGATCGGACGGATTGGGTCTGAGCGGTCCCTCAGCGCGCCACCGCCCCGACCATCGGGCCGAGGGGGCGGCTGAGGTCCAAGCGGTTCATCGACGGGGCGTAGAGGCTCGACACGCTGCCGTCGAGGAAGAGCGCGTTGCGGCAGCCGAGGGTGTCCTTGTACAGGCGCGCGAAGGCGCCGAAGCTCACCGGCCGCTCCGAGATCGCGAACACGGCGGTGCGGCCGTCGTCGCGGACCCCGACCCCGTTGCGGATCTTCTGGCTCGGGCCGTCCGCGGAGATCTTGGGGTGGATATGCCCGTCCACGACGAGCATCGGCCCCGACTGCGTGGCGAAATCCAGCTTCGGGGCGCTGCGCAGGTAGCGGCCCGTCTCCATCACGCCGGCACGCTCGCCCTTCACCCAGAAGATGCCGTTCGGCTTCAGGTGAAAGTTGCCCGGCCCGTTGGCGGTGGAAACGCCCTTCAGCTCGCGCCCGTCCTCGATGTAGAGCCCGACCGGGGCCTGGCCCTTGTCGTACATGCCGGCATTCATGGCAAAGCGCAGGGACGCCCCCTGCTTCTCCGCCAGGGTCGAGAGCGAGGAATAGGGCAGGCCATCGGCCCCGAGCCAGAACAGCCGCACCCGCTCGCGGCGCAGGTCGACCGTGCACACGGTGTAGGCCTCGCCCTCCGCCTGGACGGCCCGGCAGGGCGCCGGGGCAGGGGCGGCCGCCGGCGCGGCCCTGGCCGGACCGCCGAGGGCGAGGCAGGCGGCGCTCAGGAGGGCGGCGCGCAGAAGGGCGGGGACCGGGAAACGGCGTATCCGAACGCGAGCCCGCACGACATCCTGCACCATGGTCACCCGCATCCCCCTCGACCGCGCCCGCCGGAGGATCGTGGCGGCCGGCCCCGCTTCCTCGCCCGAAACCCCGGGCGATTTCAAGGGCGGCCCGATGTCCGGGGCGACCACCGGGGCCAGGCAGGGCTCGGCGCGCTTCACGATGACGGGAGAGTCGAAACGCGCATGAACCCTTCCGGGTGCCACTGCGTTTGTGCGTCCAAGGGGACGTTTCGGCTTCTTTCGGAGACGATGTGATGAAACGAGTTGTTCTGGCCTCGGCGGCCATGATCGGCGCGCTCGCGATGATTCCCGCCACCGCGGAAGCGCGCGGCGGGTTCGGTGGCGGCGGTTTCCACGGTGGCGGCTTCCACGGCGGCGGATTCGGAGGCGGCGGCTTCCGGGGCGGCTTCGGTGGCGGTGGATTCAGGGGTGGCTTCGGCGGCGGCGGCTTCCGCCATGCCGGCTTCGGCTATCGCGGCGGCTTCGGCGGCTATCGCGGTGGCTTCGGTGGCTACCGCGGCGGATATTACGGGCGCGGCTACGGACGCGGCTACGGCTACGGGCTCGGCGGCCTGGGTCTCGGCGTCGGCCTCGGCCTGGCGGCGGGAGGTCTCTACGGAGGCTACGGCCCGGGCTACGGCTACGGCTACGGCTACGCCCCGGTGGGCTACGGCGCCTACGATTACGGCTACGGCGGCGGCTGCTACACGGTCCCGCGCGTGCGCTGGACCCCCTACGGCTACCGCCGGGTGCTGGTCGAGCGCTGCTACTGATCGGATCGCCTGATCGGCGTTTTTCGAGGGGCCGCCGCGTGCGGCCCCTTTTCGTTGGCCGCTGGTCCGCGCCTCAGCGACGCCTCTCCTCCCGGCGCATCGGCATCGCGTCGATGGTCTCGAACAGCGCGTCCGCCGGGATCGGCGCCGTCGCGGTCCGCTTGGCCTCGCCGTCCTTGCCCACCAGCACCACGCGAAACCCGTCCGCGGGGAGCCCGAGGACCGCCCGCAGGCGCCGTGCCTCGGTCGTGTCGCCGAACGCCTCGCGGATCACGAGATCGCGCTCCATCATGCCGGCTCGGGCTGTCTCGAGCGCGGCACGCTGGGCCGTGACCCGGGGATCGCCGGGCTCGGGCGCGGAGATCACCAGAACCCGGGACCTCCAGCGCTCGCGCGCCAGCGGGTTCTCCGCCGCCTGGGCCGCCGTGACGCCGAGCAGCATCGCCCCGATCGTTCGCCATCCGCGCGCCATCCCGATGTCTCCCGTGCCCGTCGCCGTTCCGGGACAACGCGCGGAGGGGCCTCCGGACCCGTCGCCCGACCCGCACGGAATTGTCATCGGCTGCCGCCGTCCCATCTGTCGGGAGATCTCCCGACGGGCGCGTCCACGGCGCGCCCGCCGCCTCTCGCGAACCCCATCGCGAAAACCCTGGAGCCGCCCCATGACCCACGTGAATCGCCGCATCGTCCTCGCCGCCCGTCCGCACGGTGAGCCGAACGCCTCGCATTTCCGGCTCGAGGAGGCGCGGATGCCGGTGGCGAAGGCGGGCGAAGTGCTGCTCGCCAACCGCTGGCTCTCCCTCGACCCCTACATGCGCGGACGCATGAGCGCGGCGAAATCCTACGCCGAGCCGGTGGCGATCGGCGATACCATGGTGGGCGCCACCGTTGCGGAGGTGATCGAGTCCCAGCACCCCGACTACCGCGTCGGCGAGACGGTGGTGGGCTTCGGCGGCTGGCAGGACTTCGCCGTCTCCGACGGCCGTGGCCTGCGCTGCCTCGATCCGGACGCCGCCCCCGTCACCACCGCCCTCGGCATCCTCGGCATGCCCGGCATGACGGCCTATACGGGCCTCCTGAACATCGGCCAGCCCAAGGCCGGGGAGACCGTGGTGGTGGCCGCCGCCACCGGACCGGTGGGCTCCCTCGTCGGGCAGATCGCCAAGCGCAGGGGCGCGCGGGCGGTGGGCATCGCGGGCGGCCCCGAGAAATGCGCCTTCCTGCGCGACACCCTCGGCTTCGACGCGGCCATCGACCACCGCGCCGAGAACTTCCCCGACGCGCTGGCCGCCGCCTGCCCCGACGGCATCGACGTGTATTTCGAGAATGTCGGCGGCGCTGTGTTCGACGCGGTGCTGCCGCTCCTGAACAACTTCGCCCGCATCCCGGTCTGCGGCCTGGTCTCGGGCTACAACGCCACCGAGCTGCCGCCCGGCCCCGACCGGGTGCCGGTGCTGATGCGCGCGATCCTGTCGAAGCGCCTGCATGTCCAGGGCTTCATCGTCTGGGACTTCGCCGCCCAGGAATCCGCGTTCCTGCAGGAGGTCGGGGCCTGGCTGCGCGACGGCCTCGTGGTCTATCGCGAGGACATCGTCGACGGTTTGGAGAAGGCTCCGGAGGCCTTCGCGGGCCTGCTCCAGGGCCGCAATTTCGGCAAGCTCATCGTCCGGATCCGCTGAGCGGAGGGCAGGGCGCTTCCCTCGGGACGCCTTGCCTCACGGATGGAACAAAGATAGAACATTTGGGTCGGCAGACTCCCTGAGAGTCACGGGGACATCCCGCCGACCGCGATTGCCGCCGGGGCCCGAGAGGCCCATGACAGGGCGGCGTCCCGGTCTTTCGGGGCCGCAGCGCGCAGTGAGATCGATCGGTAGGAGAGAGCGGCATGGCCGGCAGCGTGAACAAGGTGATCCTGGTGGGCAATCTCGGGCGCGACCCCGAGACACGGCGCCTCGCCTCCGGTGATCCCGTGGTCAACCTGCGCATCGCCACATCGGAGTCCTGGAAGGACAAGATGTCGGGCGAACGCAAGGAGAAGACCGAGTGGCACTCGGTGGTGATCTACAACGAGAACCTCGCCCGCGTGGCGGAGCAGTACCTGCGCAAGGGCTCGAAGGTCTACATCGAGGGTCAGCTCCAGACCCGCAAATGGGCGGACCAGTCCGGCGTCGAGAAGTACACCACCGAGGTGGTGCTCCAGCGCTTCCGGGGCGAACTGACCCTTCTCGACGGCCGCAGTGGCGGCGGTGAGATGGGCATGGACGAGGAGAGCGGCGGTCAGATCAGCCGTGGCGGCGATTTCGGCGGCGGCGGCGGTGGTGGCGGACGCGGCGGGGATTACGGCGGCGGTCGCCCCTCGGGCGGCGGCGAGCGCCGGCCCGCCTCGGGCGGCGGTGGCGGCGGCTCGAAGCCGAACTTCGACCTCGACGACGACATTCCGTTCTAGGGTCGACCCCGCGTCGTTAAGGGTCGACCCCGCGTCGTTGATCGCGCGGGACGCCAGGTCCCGACGGTCATCGGCGCGGCTCCGGGATCAAATCGCCGCCTCGTTCGTCTCCTGTAAAGGCCAAGCTCGCCGCGCCATCCGGCGCGGGGACTGTGGCCGGCTAGGCAGGGGTTCCCGTGAGCATCGGACTGATCGCGCTTCTCGATGACGTCGCGGGTCTCGCCAAGGTGGCGGCGGCCTCCCTCGACGATGTCGCCGCCCAGGCGGGCCGCGCTGGCGTGAAGGCGGCCGGCGTCGTCATCGACGATGCCGCCGTGACTCCCCGCTACGTGGTGGGCTTCGCCGCCGAGCGCGAATTGCCCATCGTCGGCCGCATCGCGCTGGGCTCCCTGCGCAACAAGCTGCTGTTCCTGCTGCCCGCCGCCCTGGCGCTCGGCGCCTTCGCGCCCTGGGCGATCACGCCCCTGCTGATGCTCGGGGGGGCCTATCTCTGCTACGAGGGCACCGAGAAGGTCTACGAGGCGCTGTTCCCGCACAAGGCCCATGCCCACGCGGCGAAGCGCGACGAAGCGGCCGGCGATGCCCAGGCCCTGGAGGATCGGAAGGTCTCCAGCGCGATCAAGACGGACTTCATCCTCTCGGCCGAGATCATGGCCATCACCCTCGCGGCCCTGCCCGAGGGCTCGATCTGGATGCGCGCGGCGGTCCTCGCCGTGGTGGCGGTGGGGATCACCGTCGCGGTCTATGGCGGCGTCGCCCTGATCGTGAAGGCGGACGATGCCGGGGTCGCGATGGCCGCCAACGGGTCGCGCTCGGCCTTCGGCAGCCTCGTGCGCGGCCTCGGCCGCGCCCTGGTCAAGGGCATGCCGGGCTTTCTCAAGATCCTGGCCATCGTCGGCACCGCCGCGATGATCTGGGTCGGCGGCGGCATCCTGGTACACGGCCTCGAGGGCTACGGCCTGCCCCAGATCGGCCACGCCATCCACGCCGTGGCGGCCGGGGCGGCGGGCGTCGCCGGTCCCCTCGCCGGGACGGTCGAGTGGCTCGTCACCGCGGCGGGCTCCGGCCTCGTCGGTCTCGTGGTCGGCGCGGCCCTGATCCCGGTGACGAGCTTCCTCCTGGCACCGGCCTGGAACAGCCTGGCCCGGCTGCGGACCCGGGCCGCCTGAAATCTAGGAGGCACCGCGCAGGTGGGCGATGTGCCGAACCGCGAGTTCGTAGCCATGTGTGCCGAAGCCCGCCATCACGGCGGTCGCGGCGAGCGAGACGTAGGAGTGCTGGCGGAAGGCCTCGCGCCGATACACGTTCGAAATGTGGCACTCGATGATCGGCACCTCGCAGGCGTTCAGGGCATCGAGGATCGCGATCGAGGTGTGCGTGTAGGCACCCGGATTGATCACGATCCCAGCCGAGCCCACCCGGTAGGCCTGGATCCAGTCGATGAGCTGGTGCTCGGCATTGCTCTGGTGACAGGCGACCGCGAGGCCGAAGCCGGCGGCCAGGGTTCGACACCGGGCTTCCACGTCCGCCAGCGTCTCGTGCCCGTAGATGTGGGGTTCGCGCTGGCCGAGAAGGTTGAGGTTCGGGCCGTTCAGGATCAGGATCGTGTCGTGCATGGACGCCAGTCTTAAGGCGGGTGGACGGGCCCGGAAAGGGTCCTGTCGCGCTCGGCGCGGCGCGCTTGCGGTCGCCGCCCGCGCGGGCCATGCCGGGCGGGGAGGGGCGCCCATCGCCGCATCCGCACAGGAGGACGTTTCATGAACGAGCCCGTCGTCATCGCCGTCGCGATCACCGGCTCGGTGCCCCGCAAATCCGACAACCCGGCGCTGCCGGTCACGGTGGCGGAGCAGATCGCCTCGACACAGGCCGCCTACGCCGCCGGGGCCACCCTCGCGCATATCCATGTGCGCAACGACGACGAGACGCCGTCCTCGGATCCCGACCGCTTTGCCGCCGTCCAGGAGGGCTTGCGCCGGGCCTGCCCGGGTATTGTGGTCCAGTTCTCCACGGGCGGGCGGGGGCGCGACCCGGCGAGCCGGGGCCTGTCCCTGTCGCATCGTCCCGACATGGCCTCGCTCTCCACGGGGTCGGTGAACTTTCCGACCATCGTCTACGAGAACCCCACGACCCTCGTGACGGACCTCGCGGGTCAGATGAAGCGGTTCGGCGTGCGTCCCGAAATCGAGATCTTCGACCTGTCGCATCTTCACGGCGCCCTGCGTCTCGTGGAGGCCGGGCTGATCGATGATCGCCCGCACGTCCAGTTCGTCATGGGCGTGAAAAACGCCATGCCGGCGGACCCGCACCTCCTCGACCTCATGCTCGGCGAGATGCGCCGCATCCTGCCCCGGGCGACCTGGACGGCGGCCGGGATCGGGCGGCATCAGGCGAAGGTGATGGATTGGGCGCTCGCCCGCGGGGCGCATGCCGTGCGGACGGGCCTCGAGGACAACATCCGGATCACCCGGGAGCGCCTCGCCAGCGGGAATGCCGAACTCGTCGCCCTGGCGGCGGAGACCGTACGGCGGCACGGCCGTCGGGTTGCCACGCCGGCGGAGGCCCGCGCCTTCCTGGGCCTGGGGCAGGCGTGAACGTCGAAAGCCCGCCCTGGATTTCACCGGGGCGGGCTTTTTGTTGAGTTTGGTTGCGGG
>NZ_LMMK01000014.1:0-6315 GCF_001422795.1 Methylobacterium sp. Leaf88
ATGAAGGAGCTCGACCTTCAGACGGTTGGGATACCAATCCGAGAGCGCCGGCGGACTGCCCACAGCGCCACCGATGCGGTCGCCGCCGAAGGGGCATTTCCCCTGCATTTCGAAGGTCTTGGTGTTCAGATTTTTGGAATCGGCGATGGTCAACGCGGCGTCCTCTTCCTCGTCGTCGGGAGCGTCTGCTCGAAAAGCGCTTGCCCGGAAACGCCCCCGGAGCGCTCCGCGCTATTGGAGGCAATAACCCGAGGAATTATAGCGGGCCTGCAAAGAACGGACACGCTATCACGGCGATTTGATGGTCTGTGTATTCAGGCTCATCTTTTGGCGTGGCCCCTCATGCTGACAGAAGTCGCTCAATAATTCGTTGGACCGATCAGGACCGTCCGTAGAGTCGGACCGGTGATCCGCGATCGATGCCGGATGCGGCACAGTGTTCGCGTGTGTTCACGCCGTGGACGGTATCGGCCCGGAGCGTTTGTGCTGACGTGGGCAGGTTCGATGATCGCGTGAATCACGCGGACCCCAGGGGCGGAGGGCCTCCTGGTTCCCTCGTTGGAGGAACGGGCGTGTTGCGGCCTTACCGAGGGTGGCCGATGCTTACGCTGCGGCCCGGCCGGCGGTTGGAGATTCTCGCCTCCACGGTCGTGACCGTGCCGCCGGACCAGGACGGCGCGGCTTCGTCGGCGCCGCCCAACATCGGGAAGGGCTGTTCGGCTCGAGCGTGGGTCACTTTCCGCTTAGCGAAGCGTCCGGGGTTTTGGCGAGTGGCCGATCCGATTCGGTTCCAGGACAAAATCCCGTCCGCGATTCGGAACGCTTCGTCGCGTCCAGCTATTTCCGGTCCCCGTTCCGGGACACAGGAGTTCCCCATGCGTCGCCTCGTTCTCGCCCTCGCCGCCGTTACGGCGCTGACAGGACCCGTTCTCGCCAAGGACGAGGCTCCCACGCCGCCAACCACAGTGAAGTTTGCCCCCGTCCCGCAGGACGCCGTGCTGAGCTACAACCTCATCGGCCTCAACGTCGTCGACGGCACCAACAGCAATGTCGGCGAGATCAAGGATCTCGTCATCGAGAAGGGCAGGCTCACCGGCTACATTATGTCCGTCGGCGGCTTCCTCGGTGTGGGCGAACGTTACGTGGTGGTCGATCCGTCCTCGGTGGCGCTGACCTACGACGCCGGGGCGAAGAAGTGGAAGGCCTCGGTGAATGCCAGCAAGGACGCCCTGAAGGCCGCCCCCGAGTTCAAGTACGACGGCAAGTTCAAGCGCTGAGCGCACTTTGCGGGAGCGTTCGCGCGCGAGGTGGGTCGCGGTCCGGCCGAGGGCGGTGCAACGGCCCGGATCCGCTCCCCACCGCGGACCAATCGCGCGTCGGTTTCCGCCCGGGATCGACCCCGGCTCCATGCGGCGGACAGGGTGCCCCCCTGTCCGCCGAACCGGTGAAGGGCATCGGCGGCGGTGCGCTCAGAGAGACGGCGCCGGCGCCGGGTCGCCCCAGGTCTTGACCGGGAAGGTCACGTCGTAGGCCAGGTTGAAGACGAAGGCGTAGGCCACATAGAAGGCTGCGATCGCGAGATCCATGAAGAAGGCTTCGGTGAAGCCGATGCCGAGATACCAAGCGATCGGCGGCAACAGGATCACGAGAAGCCCCGCCTCGAACAGCACCGCATGCGCCACCCGCAGCATGAGGCTCTTGCGGGTATGCCCGACGACGCGCTGCATCGTCCGGTCGAAGCCGAGGTTGTAGAGGTAGTTCCACACCATCGCAGCCAGGGCGCTGCCTACGCCGATCACGCCCATGGCCGAGGCCTGCAGCCCGAACAGCAACGTCCCGAGCGGGATGATCAGGGCGAGCCCCAGCACCTCGAACAGGATGGCGTGGCGGATGCGATCGCGAGTCGTGCGCATGATGTTTCCCGAAAACGGTCCCTTTGGTCCGGCGTCTTCTATCTGCCATACACCGAGCCGCAAGTTAGAACGTATCGGAAAACCGGATGGATCATGGTCTCGCTCGATCAACTCCAGGCATTCGTGGCGGCGGCCGAGGCCGGATCTTTCTCGGGCGCGGCCCGCGTGCTGCGGAAAGCCCAGTCGGCCGTCAGCACCCAGGTGGCGAACCTGGAGGCCGATCTCGGTGTCGTCCTGTTCAGCCGAGCGGGCCGCAATCCGGTATTGACCCCGGCAGGCGAGCGGCTGTTGCTGGAGGCCCGCGTGGTGCTCGAGCGGCGCGAGCACCTCGTCGGCGTGGCGCGCAGTCTGGAGCAGGGGGTGGAGAACCGGCTCGTGGTCGCCATCGACGAACTCTATCCCGAGCACGCCCTCGGCGCGCTGTTCGCGGACTTCGCGCGGCACTTCCCCTTCGTCGAACTGGAACTGCTCTTCCCGTTGATGGAGGATGTCAGCCGCATGGTGCAATCGGGGGCGGCCGACCTTGGCGTGATGTGGCGCCAGGAGGTGCTGCCCACGGAACTCGGCTTCCAGACCATCGGCTGGGTGCCCCTCAAGCTCGTCTGCGGGCGCGACCATCCCCTGGCGAAGGCGCGGGTGGCGTGGGAGGAGTTGAAACGGCATCGCCAGATCCTCGTCGCCGCGCGCAGCGACGGGCCCGAAAAGCGCCGCCTGCGGGTGGCCGCCGAGGTGTGGTGGGTGGAGAGCCACTGGGTCATCCTCGAGATGGTCAAGCACGGGATCGGTTGGGCTTTCGTCACGGACCACGTCATCGCCGCGTCGCAGACGGCGCCCGATCTCGTCACGCCGGATCTGCAATTCGATCAGGGCGACTGGCCCATCGCCCTGGAGCTGGTCTGGCACAAGCAGCGCCCCTGCGGACCGGCCGCGGCCTGGCTGCGCGAGCGCTTCGCGGCGGAGCGGGTCGGCAACGTGTCGGGCGTCGGCCGGACGGCCTGAGGACGGGAACTTCGCGCGCCCTCGTGTCCTGCGGACCCGCCACCGGGGCATGCCGATCCGGGTGAGCGGCATAGCCGTCCGACCGGTCTCGCGCGTTGATCCCTGGCGGACGCCGCGTCGCGAACCCGCTTGTGCGTACACGGGGCGGTGCGACGACGACGTGCCGGATACGCAGGACGAAACCTGGCATGAAGAGCCCCCGAAGCGGTGGCGCGCCGTTTCCATCGCCGCGTAGGCCGGCAAGCGTTCGTCGCGCGCGGACCGGTGCCGTCCAGCGGTGCCTGCGGCACGGCGCGCGGAGGACTCTTCGGAAGCGGGTGGGCAAAGGCGTCGCGGAGAGGTGTGGGTCGTGCAGGGCGGATCGGAGGAGGACGGGCCCGCCGCAGGGCCCGAGGCGGCACCGGCCTGTCTCGCCGGGGGCGGCGAGATGGCGGCGAGGCTGCGCACGCACGACTGGTCCGGTTCCTCCCTCGGACGACAGGAGACCTGGCCGGCCGGTCTGCGCGCGACCGTGAGCCTGATGCTGGGCTCGCGCTTTCCGATGTTCGCGGCCGTCGGGACCGAACTTGCCGTCCTCTACAACGACGCCTTTGCCGAGATTCTCGGGCTCCGGCATCCGGCCGCCCTCGGCCGGTCTTTTCGCGAGGTCTTTTCGGGTGTGTGGAGCGAGGTTGAGCCCATGGTCGCGCGCGCCCTCGCCGGCGAGGCGACCTTGTCCGAGAACATGCCGTTCGTGATCGAGCGGGGCGGCGACGCGGAGTCGGCGTCCTTCACGGTCTCCTACTCGCCCCTGCGGGACGACGCGGACAGGGTCGTCGGTGTGTTCTGCGCCTGCGCCGAGACGACGGCGCAGATCGCGGCGCAGGCGGACCTCGGCGAGACGGAAGCGCGCCTGCGCCTTGCGAGCGAGGCTTCCCACATCGGCTTCTGGGACGTGGACGTCGTGAACGACACGGCCTTCTGGCCGCAGCGGGTGAAGGCGATGTTCGGCATGTCGTCCGACGCCCCGGTCTCGGGCGCGGAGTTTCTCGCCGGCCTGCATCCCGACGACCGCGAGGCGACGATGGCGGCCTTCACCGCTGCGCTCGATCCTGCGCGCCGCGCCGTCTACGATGTCGAGTACCGGACCGTGGGCCAGGCGGACGGACTGGTCCGCTGGGTCGCCGCCAAGGGGCGCGGCCTCTTCGAGGGCGACCGCTGCGTGCGCGTGCTCGGGACCGCCCTCGAGATCACCGCCCGCAAGCAGTCCGAGGAGGCCCTGCGCGCCAGCGAAGAGCAGTTTCGCGTCTTGTCGCAGGTGCTGCCCAACCTCGTCTGGACCACCGATGCGGCCGGCGCCGCCGACTGGTTCAACGAGCGGGTTTACGCCTACAGCGCGTTGCGGCCCGGAACCCTCGACGCGGCGGGATGGCTCGCCATCATCCATCCGGACGACCAGGCCCGCGTGGCCAAGCGGTGGGGCGAGACCGTCGCCTCTCTGTCGGAATACCAGTGCGAATATCGTCTCCGGCGCGGGGACGGCGCCTATCGCTGGTTCCTGGCGCGGGCGCAGCCGGTGCTGGCCGGCGACGGTACCGTCCTGCGCTGGGTCGGCACCAGTACCGACATCGACGACCAGAAGCGAGTGATGGCCGAACTCGTCGGCTTCAACGAGGCCCTGGAGCAGCGGGTCGCCGAACGCACCGCCGAGCGCGACCGGGTCTGGCGCAACTCGCGCGACCTCCTCGTCGTCATCGGGTCCGACGGTGTCTTCCGGGCGGTGAACCCGGCCTGGGAGGCGATCCTGGGCCAGCATCCGTCGGACGTGGTCGGGCGCAGCTTCCTGGCGTTCGTATGGCCGGAGGATGCGGTCTTCACCGAGGCGGCTTTGTCTCAGGCCGCGGCTGCCGACCACCTCAACAACTTCGAGAATCGCTACCGCCATGCGGACGGCACCGCGCGCTGGATCTCTTGGCGGACCTCCGTGGAGGGGGGGCTGGTTTACGCCTATGGGCGGGACGTCACCGCGGAGAAAACCCAGGGCCAGGCGCTGCAGCAGGCCGAGGAAGCCTTGCGCCAGTCCCAGAAGCTGGAGGCAATCGGGCAATTAACCGGAGGGGTCGCGCACGATTTCAACAACCTGCTGACCATCATCCGGTCCTCGGTCGACTTCCTGCGCCGGCCGGATCTCGCGGAGGCGCGCAGGGCCCGCTACCTCAACGCAGTATCCGACACGGTGGACCGGGCGGCCAAGCTGACGGGACAGCTCCTCGCCTTCGCGCGGCGCCAGACCCTGAAGCCGGAGACGGTGGACGTCGGCAGCCGGCTGCACAGCGTCGCGGACCTGCTCGATACCGTGACGGGGGCGCGCATCGCGGTCCGGACGGAGCTGCCCGACCATGCCTGCTGCGTGCGGGTGGACGTCAGTCAGTTCGAGACCGCCCTCGTGAACATGGCGGTCAACGCCCGGGACGCGATGGAGGGCGAAGGAACCCTGACCCTGCGGCTGGATTGCGGCGTGCCGCTCCCGTCCATTCGCGGCCATGCCGGGGCCCCCGGGCCCTTCGCAGCGGTCTCGCTCACCGACACTGGCACGGGCATCGCTGCCGACGTCCTCACCCGGATCTTCGAGCCGTTCTTCACCACGAAGGCGGTCGGCAAGGGCACGGGCCTCGGCTTGTCCCAGGTGTTCGGCTTCGCCAAGCAGTCGGGTGGCGACGTGGCCGTCGCGAGCGAGCCGGGCCGGGGCACGACGTTCACACTCTACCTGCCCGAGGCGGAGATGGACTTCGTCGCGGCCGAGGACGGTTCCGAAACGGCGGCTCTGGAGCCGGGCGGCGCCGGCCAGCGCGTCCTGGTGGTCGAGGACAATATCGAGGTCGGGCGGTTCGCGACCCAGATCCTGCAGGACCTCGGCTACGCGACGACCTGGGCAGCCAACGCGGAGGAGGCGTTGGACCGCATCGGGTCGGATGGCGGCGGTTTCGACGTCGTGTTCTCCGACGTGGTCATGCCGGGCATGGGCGGGATCGAGCTCGCCAAGCTGTTGCGGCGGCGTCTGCCGGACCTACCCGTGGTCCTGGCCTCCGGCTACAGCCACGTGCTGGCCGAGGAAGGCGCGCATGGATTCGCGTTGCTGCAGAAGCCCTACTCGGCTGATCAGGTCTCCGCCATCCTGCGCCAGGTGGTCAGGCGCTGGACCGGTGGCGGGCGGTCTGCGACGCCGAGCCGGGGCAAGGGTGCGAAAGGGCGCGCCGACAGCTGACCCGGCGGAGGAACCGGCACACCGATCCTCGCCCCACCCCGCACCGATGGGGCGACCGGCGCCCTCGGGCGACGCCGGCCGTATCCCTGCTGGACCTCAGGCCGGGCGACGGCCGTCGGCGGCGTAGCGGTCGATGGCCGAGGGCAGCTCGCGCGAGAG
>NZ_LMMK01000014.1:6381-6688 GCF_001422795.1 Methylobacterium sp. Leaf88
CAGATCCCCCTCGGGGATGTCGCGGTTGGGGCCATGGCTGACCCAGGAGTTCGCGGTCTCGCCGTGACCGCCCTTGGTGAAGTGGTCAACGAGCTCGCTCAGGCCGCTGGCGATCAGGCCGCCGACCCCGGCGGTGCCGACGCCGCCCAGAAGCCCGGCCAGATTCCCGAGGCCGCCGCTGCCGGTGGCCGTGCCGGTGGAGGCTGTGTTCGGGATCGGTGGGACGGTGCGTTGGGGTGCGGGCGGCTCGTGGCCCTTCAGCAGCTCGGCGAGCTTGTCGCGGTTCTGGTAGCCGGCCACGGCCAGA
>NZ_LMMK01000014.1:6763-7554 GCF_001422795.1 Methylobacterium sp. Leaf88
TCGATCCTGTGGTCCGAGGTCTGGGAGAAACGGTACGATCCGAGGGTGATCGCTCGCCTGTCGGCAGGATCGCGATCGGCCGAGGCGGCGCGCGTAGGTTAGAGAACGGGGATGGGGCACAGACGGATCCCACGCTCCGTTCCGGGGCGGCTTCCCGGAGTCTTTCGCGTCCGGCAAGCCAAGCCCGGTAATCGGCTTGCAGATCAACGCCGGGGCCGGGCGAACCACCCGACCGCGAAGGCAACGGCGGCGAGGCCGAGGAGCGCTGAAGCGCGGTTGTCGTCGGCGTAGCGCACGGCCCGTTGGCCGTAGGTCGATCCGCGCTTGCGGGCGTGATGGGTGAAGGCGCGGCCCTCCTTGATCAGGTGATCGGCGCGGTCGCGGCCGTCCTTGATCCAGTGGCCGGCGCGGTCGCGTACCTCGTGGGCGAGGTGGCGGCCGTCATCGACGAGGTCCTCGGCCCGGTCGCGGGCGCGGCCGTAGGCGTACCGGGCGCCGCCGGCCACCTGGTTCAAGGCGCCGCGCACCTGGCGCGCCGGGTCACCGGTGAGGCCGCCGACCACGGTCTGGGCACGGCCCTTGAGATGGCGTGAGGCGCCGCGGAATTGATCGCCGTTCATGGCAGGTCTCCTGCTGTTCGGGGATCCGGCCGGTCGCGGGGACCGGCCGGGACGAGGGCTCAGACGCGGCGGGCGTCGACGCTGTCGGCGAGGGTGAGGCGCCTGGGAGCGCCGAGGCGTCCGCCGAAGAAGCCGGCGAGGGCGCCCAGGATGAGGGCGAGCGCGCCGTAG